>NZ_JBEORT010000183.1:0-5395 GCF_040302425.1 Streptomyces sp. NPDC126497 | reverse complement strand
CCCGGGTGCCGCCGCCCTGCGCGAGGAACTCACCGCCCTCGGCGCCCGGGTGACGGTCGTCGCCTGCGACGCCGCCGACCGCGACCGGCTCGCCGAGACCCTCGCCGCCGTACCCGCCGAACACCCCCTGACCGCCGTGGTGCACGCGGCCGGCGCCCTCGACGACGGAGCCCTCGAACACCTCACCCCCGACCGGCTGCGCACCGTCCTCGCCCCCAAGGCCGACGCCGCCCGCCACCTGCACCGCCTCACCCGCGACCTCGACCTCGCGGACCTGGTGCTCTTCTCCGCCGGCGCCGGAGTCTTCGGCAACGCCGGACAGGCCAACTACGCCGCCGCCAACACCTACCTCGACGCCCTCGCCCACCGCCGCCGCGCCGACGGCCTGCCCACCACCTCCCTGTCCTGGGGCCTGTGGGCCGACGCCAGCGCCATGACCGGCCACCTCGACGAAACCGACCTCGCCCGCGTCCGCCGCTTTGGCGTCCTGCCGCTGTCCGCGGCCGACGGCATGGCCCTGTTCGACGCCGCGCTCGCCGAACAGCGCCCGCACCTGGTCCCCGTCCGCCTCGACACCGCACGGCCGCGCACCGGCGACGGCGAGGTCCCGCACCTGCTGCGCGCACTGCACCGGGGCCCGGTCCGCCGCACCGTCCGGGCGGGCGCCGCCGACGGCACCGACGGACTGCGGCTGCGCCTGGCCGGCCTGGCCGCCGACGACCGGCTCACCCTCCTGCGCGACCTCGTCGCCACCCACGCCGCCGCCGTCCTCGGCCACACCGGCCCCGACCGGCTGCACGACGGCCGCGCCTTCCGCGACCTCGGCTTCGACTCGCTGACCGCCGTCGAACTGCGCAACCGGCTCAACGCCGCCACCGCGCTGCGGCTGCCCGCCACCCTCGTCTTCGACCACCCCACCCTCACCGAACTCGCCGCCCACCTCGACGGCGAACTCTCCGGCACCGCCCCCGCCACCGTGCCCGCCGCCCCGGCCCCCCTCCCGGCCGACGCCCAGGGGGACGAGCCGGTCGCGATCGTCGGCATGGCCTGCCGCCTCCCCGGCGGGGTGCGCTCCCCGGAGGACCTGTGGCGGCTCCTCGCCGACGGCGCCGACGCCATCGGCGCGTTCCCCGGCGACCGCGGCTGGGACCTCGACGGCCTCTACGACGCCCTGCCCGGCGACCAGGTCACCTCCCGCACCCGCGAGGGCGGCTTCCTGCACGACGCCGCCGACTTCGACGCCGACTTCTTCGGGATCTCCCCGCGTGAGGCCCTCGCCATGGACCCGCAGCAGCGGCTCCTGCTGGAAACCGCCTGGGAGACGTTCGAACGCGCCGGCATCGACCCCCGGTCGGTGCGCGGCAGCCGCACCGGCGTCTTCGCCGGCCTCTCCTCCAGCGACTACCTCAAGCGCGTCGCCCGCGTCCCCGACGACGTCGCCGGCTACGTCAACAACGGCAACGCCAACAGCGTCGTCTCCGGACGCGTCGCCTACACCCTCGGCCTGGAGGGCCCGGCCGTCACCGTCGACACCGCCTGCTCCTCCTCCCTCGTCGCCCTGCACCTGGCGCTCCAGGCACTGCGCCGCGGCGAGTGCACCATGGCCCTGGCCGGCGGCGTCACCGTGATGTCCTCGCCGGAGATCATCGTCGACTTCTCCCGCCAGCGCGGCCTGGCCGCCGACGGCCGCTGCAAGCCGTTCGCCGCCGCCGCCGACGGCACCGGCTTCTCCGAGGGCGTCGGCCTGATCCTCGTCGAGCGGCTCTCCGACGCCCGCCGCAACGGCCACCCCGTCCTCGCCGTGATCCGCGGCTCCGCCGTCAACCAGGACGGCGCCTCCAACGGCCTCACCGCCCCCAACGGGCCCGCCCAGCAGCGCGTCATCCGCCAGGCCCTGGCCGACGCCGGCGTCGGTGCCGCCGAGGTCGACGCCGTCGAGGCGCACGGCACCGGCACCCGCCTCGGCGACCCCATCGAGGCCCAGGCACTCCTCGCCACCTACGGCCAGGGCCGCGACCCCGGACGGCCGCTGCTGCTCGGCTCCGTCAAGTCGAACATCGGGCACACCCAGGCCGCCGCGGGCGTCGCCGGCGTCATCAAGATGGTCCTCGCCCTGCGGCACGGCCTGCTGCCCAAGAGCCTGCACGTCGACGCGCCCACCCCGCACGTCGACTGGTCCGCCGGCGCCGTCAGCGTCCTCACCGAGGCCACCGAGTGGCCCGAGCCGGCCACCCCCCGGCCCCTGCGCGCCGCCGTGTCCTCCTTCGGCATCAGCGGCACCAACGCCCACGTCGTCCTCGAACAGGCCCCGGCCGGCCCGGAAACCGCCGACGAGGCGGACACCGACGGCGACGACGCGCCGGAGACCCACGCCGACCGCCCGCTGCCCTGGATCCTGTCCGCCCGCAGCGACGCCGCCCTGCGCGGCCAGGCCCGCGCCCTCCTCGCCCACCTCGACGCGCACCCCGGCCTCGCCCCCGCCGACGTCGCCCTGTCCCTCGCGACCCGCCGGGCCACCCTGGAGCGGCGCGCCGTCGTCGTCGCCACCACCACGGGCGACTTCCGCGCCGGCCTGGCCGCCCTCGCCGACGGCCTCCCCTCACCGGCCGTGACCAGCGGCGGCCGGAGCGCCGGCCGCGACCGCAGGGCCGTCCTCGTCTTCCCCGGCCAGGGCTCCCAGTGGACCGGCATGGGCGCCGGACTCCTCGACGCCTCACCGGTGTTCGCCGAACGGATCGCCGCCTGCGCCGAGGCCCTCGCCCCGCACGTCGACTGGTCCCTCACCGACGTACTGCGCGGCACCGAGGGCGCGCCCTCCCTGGACCGGGTCGACGTCGCCCAGCCCGCGCTGTGGGCGGTGATGGTCGCGCTCGCCGAGGTGTGGCGCGCCCACGGCCTCAAGCCCGCCGCCGTCCTCGGCCACTCCCAGGGCGAGATCGCCGCCGCCGCCGTCAGCGGTGCCCTGTCCCTCGAGGACGCCGCGCGGATCGTCGCCGTGCGCAGCCTCGCCATCGCCCGCGAACTCTCCGGACACGGCGGCATGGCAGCCGTCACCGCCCCGCACGACGAGGTCGCCGCACTCGTCGCCGGCCTGCCCGGCGTCTCGGTCGCCGCCGTCAACGGGCCCTCCTCCGTGGTGGTCTCCGGCGACACCGAGGGCCTCGACACCCTCCTCGCCGACTGCGCGGAGCGGGGCGTGCGGGCCCGCCGCATCCCCGTCGACTACGCCTCCCACTCCGCGTACGTCGACCGGCTCGCCGAGACCCTGCCCGCCGCCCTGGCCGGCATCGCACCCCGCGACGGCGACATCCCGTTCTTCTCCACCGTCACCGCCGACTGGCTGCCCGGCACCGCCCTGGACGCCCCCTACTGGCACCGCAACCTGCGCGGCACCGTCCGCCTGGAGGAGTCCCTGCGCGCCCTCCTCGACCAGGGGCACGACGTGTTCGTCGAGTGCAGCCCCCACCCGGTCCTCACCGTCGGCATCGAGGACACCGTCACCGCCGCCGGAGCCGACGCGGTCGCCCTCGGCTCCCTGCGCCGCGACGACGGCGGCGCCGACCGCATGCTGACCGCGCTGGCCGGCGCCCACGTCGCCGGCGTCCCCGTCGACTGGCGGCCCGCCGTCGCCCACGGCCGCCCCGTGGACCTGCCCACCTACGCCTTCCAGCGCGAGCGGTACTGGCTGGAGGCCACCGGCGCCCAGGCCGACCCCACCGGGATCGACACGGTCGTACGGCTCGCCGACGGCGGCGCCGTCCTCGGCGGCGGCCTGTCGCTGACCGCGCAGCCCTGGCTGGACGACCACCGCGTGCACGGCACCGCCGTCGTACCCGGCACCGCCCTGCTCGACTGGGCGGTGCGGGCCGGCGACGAGACCGGCTGCCCGCTCGTCGCCGCCCTCGACGAGCACACCCCGGTCACCGTCCCCGAACGGGGCCGCGTCGACCTCCAGATCACCGTCTCCGCACCCGAGGACACCGGCGCGGGACCGGACCGGCGCACGCTCACCGTCCACTCCCGCGTCCCCGACGCGGACGGCACCGACGTCCCCTGGACCCTGAACGCCACCGGCACCCTCACCGCCGGCGACCCGGCGCCCGCCCCGGCGGGACCGGACACCTGGCCGCCCGCCGGCGCCCGCCCCGCCGACCCCGAACGGGCCCACGACCGCCTCGACGGCAGCGGCCTGGACACCGGCGCCGGCTTCCGCACCCTGCGCGCGCTGTGGCGGCACGGCACCGACCTCCTCGCCGACGTGGAGCTCCCCGAGGCCGCCCGCACCGACGCCACCCGGTTCCGCCTCCACCCGGCGCTCCTCCAGACGGCCCTCGCCCTGGCCGCCACCCCCGAGCACGCCGTCGCGCCCGCACTGCCGCAGCACTGGCAGGACGTCACCACGTACGCAACCGGCGCCACCCGGCTGCGCCTGCGACTGACCGGCGACGGCGACACCTGGACGGTCCACGCCCACGACGGCACCGGAGCCCCCGTCCTCACCGCCACCGCCACCACCCGCCCGGCCACCCCCGACCGGCTCCCGGCCGCCACCACCCCCGACGCCCTGCACCGCGTCGAGTGGACCCCGTGGACCGGCGACACCGACCCCGCGGACCTCACCCGCCCCTGGGCGGTCATCGGAACCCCCGGACGCCTCACCGCCGCGCTCGAACGCGCCGGCGTCACCGTCCACGCCCACCCCACCCTCGACGACCTCACCGCCGCCCTCGACGACGGTGACGGCGAACAGCCCGCCGTGGTCGTCGTCCCCCACACCCACGACGACGGCACCACCGGCACGGCCGCCCAGGACACCGCGACCGCCGCCCACACCTCCGCCCACCGGGCACTGCGCCTGGCCACCACCTGGCTGAGCGACCCGCGCCACACCGCCACCCCGCTCCTCGTGGTGACCGAGGGCGCCCTCGCCACCGGACCGGACGACAGCGTCCCGGCCCTCGCCGACGCCACCGTCTGGGGCCTGCTGCGCTCCGCCCAGACCGAGCACCCCGGCCGCTTCCTCCTCGCCGACCTCGACCCGGCCACCGGGGACGCCTCCACCGACGGCGCGGCCGACGGCCACGAGGACCACGCCGACCCGTCGGCCACCGCCCTCGTCGCCGCCGTCGCCGCCGCCGGCCGCACCGGCGAGCACCAGTTCGCCGTGCGCTCCGGCACCGTCACCGTGCCCCGTCTGGTGCGCACCGGCCGTGACGGCACCACACCGGCGGACCGCACCCCGTGGGGCGACGGCACGGCCACCGGCACCGTCCTGATCACCGGCGGCACCGGCACCCTCGGCGCCCTCGTCGCCCGCCACCTCGTCACCCGGCACGGCGCGCGCCACCTGCTGCTCGCCGGCCGCCGCGGCCCCGACGCCCCGGGTGCCGCCGCC
>NZ_JBEORT010000182.1:0-5423 GCF_040302425.1 Streptomyces sp. NPDC126497 | reverse complement strand
GCCGCCGCAAGCTGAACGAGTACCCGACCGAGGAACTGCCGGAGACGGCCGGCGACACGGACGCGATGCGCGGCACCGAGCTGCGCGCCGTGCTGAGGGCCGGGTCGGGATGGACGGCGGCCAGGGCGACCAGGACCTGGACGGTGCGCGGGTGGCCGACGGCGCGCACCTCGGCGAGCAGCGCGGGGACGGTCGGCTGGACCGCGGACTCCAGGTGGCGGACCAGCAGCGGGGCCTCGCCGTGGTCGGCGACGGCGGCCGCGGTGTCCACCCACAGCCAGGTGGCCTCCTCGCGGGTGAGGACCTCGTGGGCGTCCTCGGGGTCGACGCCGTCGTGCTCGGCGAGCCACAGCAGGGCGTACGGCCGCAGCGTCGGCTCGTCGAGCGCCGCGCGGACCTCCGGCTCGGCGGGGGCGCCGACCACGCGCAGCGCCTCGAAGGCGAGGCCGCGCAGCAGGGCGTCCTCGCCGCGGGCGGCCTCGATCAGCTCCGTGACGGCGCTGCCGACCGGCCGGGCGGCGAGCCAGGCGCGGTACTCGGCGCGGGCCGCGTGGGGGCGCAGCTGGGCGCAGCCGCGCAGCATGTCCTCGGCTCCCTGCTCGATGTTCCCCGCGGGGCTCTGCGCGGCGACGCAGATCTGCTCCAGCTTGATCCACACCGCCCAGCTGCCGAGCGGGGTGAGCGTGGCCTGCCCGTCGCCGTAGGTGAGGGCCCCGACGGAGGCGAGGGCGCGCAGCGCCCAGTCGAGCAGCGGCTCGAGCGGGGCGTCGGCGGCGGCCGGTCCGGCGGGCGCGGGCCGGGGCCGCTGGAGCGGCACCCTGGGTCCGAGCTCCCGGGGGAGCTCGGACCCGGCGCCGGGCCGGGCGGGGTCGGACTGCGGGACGTAGTCGACCTCGCAGCGTTCCGTGCGCAGTTCGGTCACCCGCTGCTGGAGGAGGTCGAGGAGCTGGGACACGGGGACCGGGCCGGCCGAGAGCTGGAGGAAGGAGAGGACCTGCGGCATGGCCGTGACGACCTCGGCGACGGCGGCGGCCTCGTACTCCTCGGGTTCCGGGTGGGCGAGCGACCAGGCGTCGCAGAGGGCGACCCAGCCGCGCAGCACGGCGCTGTCGTCGCGGTCCCAGGCGCGCAGCCGCCAGCCCGGACGGGCGCTGCCGCCGTGCACCTCGACGAGGCCGGCCAGGCGGGCGGTGTCCCAGTCGGCACGGACCTGAGCGGGGGTCAGGTCCAGGGCGCGGGCCGCCCGTTCGGCGGTCGCGTCGGAGAGGGTGGCCTTGCCGTCGGCGGTGGCGCTGTCCCCGCCGGGGCCGAGGGCGGCGTCGGCCCAGCGGGCGACGCGGGCCGCGGCGGCCAGAACGGAACGCGCCATTCTGGCCAGCTCCGCCGGGGCCGGCGTGCCCTCCGGGGGGCGTGGCGCGGGGCGGCGCGAGCGGCGTTGGTTCACCGCTGTGGGGGCGGCGGCCAGGGGTCGCGGGCGGACGATTCGAAGCCTGGAGTCGCGCGGGATACGGGACGTCACGGGTGCAGTCTTCCTGGTGACGGTCCGAAAACCCAAACGGAACGGCGGCGGGGGCGTCGTCGTCCCCCGCGTCCCGGCTCCGGAACCGGCCCGGGGGGAGGGATTCAGGCCACGGGTGCGGCACTGACCGGAATCCTCGGCACCGGCTGCCCTGCCCTCCCGCCGCGCGGTCACATCAGGGGGGTGAGGAAGCGTCGCAGCGCCTCCTCGTAGGCCTGCGGGTCGGCGTTCCACATCGCGGCGTGCGGGGCGCCCCTGACGGTGTGCAGGGTGAGGGTGTTCGGGTGGTCGGCGGCGAGGCGGCGGGAGTACCGCCAGGGCGCCACCGCGTCGTCGGGACCGTGGAAGATCTGGGTGGGGACCGCGATCCGGTCCGGGCGGGCGGCGCCGGGCCCGTGGTCGCCGTACAGGCCGGTGCGTCCCTGGGCGGCGCGGACCGCGAGCGGCAGCAGTGCGCCCGGGGTGCGCCGGGCGGCGGCGAGGGCGCGCAGGGTCGCCTCCCAGTCGAGCACCGGGGAGTCGAGGACGAGACCGGCGACGCGGGCGCGCACCTCGGAGCGGGCGGCGGCGCGCAGCGCCATGGTCGCGCCGGTGGACCAGCCGTACAGGATCACCTGCCGGGCGCCGGAGTCCACCGCGTGGTGGAGCACCGCGTCGAGATCGCGCCACTCGGTCTCGCCGAGGTGGTTGAGGCCGTCCGGGGAGCGCGGTGCGCCGGGGTCGCCCCGGTAGGCGGGGGCGAGCACCGGGAAGCGGAGGCGGTGCAGGGCCTCCATGAGGTTCATGGTGTGTTCCCGGGTGGCGCCGAGGCCGTGGACGGCGATCACCCAGGTGTCCCGGGCGCCGGGCACGAACCACGTGGGCAGCGGTCCGAGTTCGCCGGGGACGTCGAGGTCGGTGTGGTCCAGGCCGAGGGCGCCGGCCGGGTCCCCGACGTACAGGTTCGGGGTGAGCCGGGCGCGGTCGCCGGGCTCCAGGGTGCCGTACGTCACGCGTTCGAGGCGGCGTACGACGGTGTCGGCGGAGTCCGGGGCGCCGGCCAGTACGGGGCCCACGACCGCGTGGAAGCCGTCACCGGTGAGACCGTGGCGGCCGGGCCGCAGCGTGGCGAAGTCCCGGGTGAGGGCGACCCGGCCGGCGGCGGTGGAGTGGACGGTGAGCCCGGGTTCGGTGGGCAGGGGCCCGCCCGGGGGCATCCTGAGGGCGGCGTCGCTGGCGAACCGGCCGGCGGCCACCGCGGCGGCGCCGGCCCCTATCACGGCGGTGACGGCTGCGGCCGTCGCTCTGGCAGTGCGCACGTTCTCCAGTGTCATGTCGGGACGGGTACCCGGCCAGTGGGGGCCGCACAGTCGGACCGCACCCGTGGCTTTTCCGTCCGCGGGGCGCCCGTCCCCCGGGACGGGGTTCCCTCGCCCCCGCCGTCCCGTCCCCGGGGGCCGTGCCCCGGACCCCTCCGGCCCGAGCGGCCTCGTCCTCACCCGCCGGACGGGCCGGGAGGTTGCCCGTAGCCCCGCATGCGCTCCCCCGCCTCCCCCAGCTGCTCCGGGGTCAGCAGGTGCGGGGACAGGCCCGGGACGGAGGACGCGGTCAGCCAGAGGCGGCACATCCACTCCAGCTGGGCCGTGCGGTCGTAGGCCTGGGTGAGGGTCGTGCCGTGGGTGACGGTGCCGTGGTTGCGCAGGAGGCAGCCGGTGCGGCCGTCGAGGGCGCGGAGCATGTGCCCGGCCAGTTCGTCCGTGCCGTACGCCGCGTAGCGGGCGACCCGGACGGGCCCGCCGAGCGCCGCCGCCATGTAGTGGATCGGCGGCAGCTCGTCGACGAGCGTGGAGACGGCCGTGGCGTGCACGGCGTGGGTGTGCACGACGGCGCGGGCGCCGGTCGTCCGGTAGACGGCCAGGTGCATGGGCAGCTCGCTGGTGGGGACGAGGGTGCCGAGGACCTGCCGGCCGGTGAGGTCGACGCCCGTCACGTCGTCCGGCGTCAGCCGGTCGTACGGCACTCCCGACGGCGTGACCAGGACGGTCCCGCCGACCCGCACCGAGACGTTGCCCGAGGTGCCGACGACGAGTCCGTCGGCGACGGTCCGGCGCGCGGCGTCGACGAGTTCCGCCCAGGCGCGCGCCTCCTCCTCGCTCACGCCCCGGGCGCCTCCTGTTTCCCGTCCGTCCCCTGGTTGCTCCGTCATACCGCGATCCTGCCAGGCCGCCATCCGGCGGAGGGTCCACCCCCTCTTACGGTCACCACGATGCCCGTTCCAGTTCATCTTCCGTTCACCCTGGTTACCTACGTTCGACCAGCCAATGACCTCGAACGATTGCCTGGGTAAATGGAAAGCTTCTCGCTGATCCTCGCGATTGTGGTGGTAACCGCACTCGCGTTCGATTTCACGAACGGTTTCCACGACACCGCGAACGCGATGGCAACGACCATTTCGACCGGTGCTCTCAAACCCAAGGTCGCGGTGGCCATGTCCGCCGTGCTGAACCTTGTGGGCGCTTTTCTCTCGGTGGAGGTCGCCAACACGATCTCCAAAGGACTCGTCGACGAGTCCGGCATCCGTCCCGAGGTCATCTTCGCCGCGTTGGTCGGCGCGATCCTCTGGAACCTCCTGACCTGGCTGGTCGGTCTGCCGTCCAGTTCCTCGCACGCCCTCATGGGCGGTCTGATCGGCGCCGCCGTCGCCTCCGCCGGCCTCGGCGCGGTCCACGGCGACGTCCTCGTCACCAAGGTCCTGCTCCCCGCGATCGCCGCCCCGCTGGTGGCCGGCATCGCCGCGATGTTCGCCACCCGGCTGACCTACCGGCTGGGCCGGAACGCCGACGGCAAGGCCTCCGAGAAGGGCTACCGCGCCGGGCAGATCGCCTCCGCCGGCCTGGTCTCCCTGGCCCACGGCACCAACGACGCCCAGAAGACGATGGGCATCATCACCCTCGCCCTGGTCGCCGGCGGCTCGCTCGCCCCCGACTCCGACCCGCCCCTGTGGGTCATCCTCTCCGCGGGCATCGCCATCGCGCTCGGCACCTACCTCGGCGGCTGGCGCATCATCCGCACCATGGGCAAGGGCCTGACCGACCTCCAGCCGCAGCAGGGCTTCGCCGCCCAGACCAGCGCCGCGACGGTCATCCTGGCCTCCTCGCACCTCGGCTTCTCCCTCTCCACCACGCATTCCGTCTCCGGTTCCGTGATGGGCGCGGGCCTGGGCCGCAAGGGCGGTGTCGTCCGCTGGTCGACGGCCACCCGGATGTTCGTCGCCTGGGGCCTGACCCTGCCGGCGGCGGCCCTGGTCGCGGCACTCGCCGAGTGGGTCTGCGGCTTCGGCGACTGGGGCACCGCCCTCGTGGCCGTCTTCCTGGTCGCCTCCAGCGCGGCGATCTGGAAGATCTCCCGGCGCGAGGTCGTCGACCACACCAACGTCAACGACCACGAGGCACCGGAGGCGGAGCCGTCCGGCGTGGTGACGCAGGCGATGGCCGCGGTGACCCCGCCGCCCCCGGCGGGCGCCGTGACCGACGGCCTCTCGGCCACCATCCCGGCACCGGCCCCCGTCGACCCGGCGGCCCCGACGGCTCCGCCGGCCGCGACCACCGTCTGACCGCGCCCCGGCAGACCCGGTACGAAGGAAGAAGAGCACCATGAAGATCGACTGGGCGGCCCTCGGTTCCGTCTTCGGCGTCAGCCTCGTGGTCACCGTGGCCCTGGTGGCCCTGTTCACCCTCGGCATCAACGGCCTGTCCCGCCGCGAGCGGGCCGCCGCGCGGGGTCAGTCCGCGGCCCTGGCGGTCACCGGCGCCTACGCCTGCTTCGCGGCGTGCGCGGCGGCGGTGGGCTACGGCATCCACCTGATCATGGCCTGACCGCAGGCCGCACCCGTACGAGCGGGCGGTGCGGGAGCCTCGGCTCCCGC
>NZ_JBEORT010000181.1:0-5531 GCF_040302425.1 Streptomyces sp. NPDC126497 | reverse complement strand
CCCGGGTGCCGCCGCCCTGCGCGAGGAACTCACCGCCCTCGGCGCCCGGGTGACGGTCGTCGCCTGCGACGCCGCCGACCGCGACCGGCTCGCCGGGACCCTCGCCGCCGTACCCGCCGAACACCCCCTGACCGCCGTGGTGCACGCGGCCGGCGCCCTCGACGACGGAACCCTCGACACCCTCACCCCCGAACGCCTCGACCACGTCCTGCGTCCCAAGGCCGACGCCGCGTGGAACCTGCACGAACTCACCCGTGACACCAAGCTCTCCGCGTTCGTGCTGTTCTCCTCCTACGCGGGCCTCGCGGGCGGCCCCGGCCAGGCCAACTACGCCGCCGCCAACGCCTTCCTCGACGCCCTCGCCCAGCACCGGCGCGCCCGCGGCCTCCCCGCCGTCTCCCTCGCCTGGGGCCTCTGGGAGGACCGCAGCGACCTCACCGGCGCCCTCGGCGGAGCCGACCTCGCCCGCCTGGACCGGGCCGGGATCCGTCCCCTCACCGCCGAACAGGGTCTCGGCCTCCTCGACACCGCCGCCGCCCTGGACACCGCCCACCTGGTCCCCGTACGGCTCGACCCGCGCGCCCTGCGCGCCGACCGGGTGCCCCCGCTGCTGCGGGCCCTCGCCCGTCCGGCCGCCCGCCGCGCCGCCGACGCCGGAACCACGGGCGGACCGCGGGACTTCCGCCGCAGGCTCGCCGCGCTCGGCGGCCCGCAGCAGCAGACCCTGCTGCACGGCATGGTCCTCGGCCACGTCGCCGCCGTCCTCGGCCACGCCTCCGCCGAGGCGCTGGACTCCGGGCGCGGCTTCCTCGACCTCGGCATGTCCTCCCTGACCGCGGTCGAACTCCGCAACCGCCTCAACGCGGAGACGGGCCTGACCCTGCCCACCACCCTGATCTTCGACCATCCCGACCCGGCCGCCCTCGTCCGCCACCTGCGGGACGAACTCGGCACCGGCGGCACCGGACCCGGCGACGCGGACCAGCCCGTCTTCGCCGAACTCGCCGAGCTCGAGGCCGCGGTGAGCGGCGCGGAACTCGACGACCAGGACCGGGCCCGCCTGGCCAAGCGCCTCCAGTCCCTCCAGTGGAAGCTCGGCGCCACCACGGAGACCACCGGCGAGCGCGACGACTCCGACCTCGACACCACCACGGACGACGAGATGTTCGACCTGATCGACAACGAACTCGGCCTCGCCTGACACCCCGCCCGGCCACCGCGTCCTTCCAGAACCAGAGGATTCCACCCCCATGGCAAGCTCCGAAGACAAGCTCCGCGACTACCTCAAGAAGGTCACCGCAGACCTGCGTCGCACCCGTCAGCGGCTGGAGTCCGTCGAGGCAGGCCAGAGCGAGCCGATCGCCGTCATCGGCATGGCCTGCCGCTTCCCCGGCGGCGTCCGCTCCCCGGAGGACCTCTGGCGGCTCGTCGCCGACGGCACCGACGCCGTCGGCCCGCTGCCCGAGGACCGCGGCTGGGACCTCGACTCCCTCTACGACCCCGACCCGGGCACCCCCGGCAAGAGCTACGTCCGCGAGGGCGGCTTCCTCGACGGCGCCGCCGACTTCGACGCCGACCTCTTCGGCATCGCCCCCCGCGAGGCCCTCGCCATGGACCCGCAGCAGCGCCTCCTGCTGGAAACCGCCTGGGAGGCCGTCGAACGCGCCCGCATCAGCCCCGCCTCCTTGCGCAACACCGACACGGGCGTCTTCGTCGGCGGTGCCGACACCAACTACGGCTCCCTCGCCCGCACCACCGACGAGACCGAGGGCCACAACCTCACCGGCGGCGCCATGAGCGTCCTGTCCGGCCGCATCTCCTACACCCTCGGCCTGGAGGGCCCGGCCGTCACCGTCGACACCGCCTGCTCCTCCTCCCTCGTCGCCCTCCACCTCGCCACCCGCGCCCTGCGCGCCGGCGAGTGCTCCCTCGCCCTGGCCGGCGGCGTCGCCGTGATGCCGACCACCGAACTCTTCACCGAGTTCTCCCGCCAGCGCGGCCTCGCCCCCGACGGCCGCTGCAAGCCCTTCGCCGAAGCGGCCGACGGCACCGCCTGGGGCGAGGGCGTCGGCGTCCTCCTCGTCGAGCGCCTCTCCGACGCCCGCCGCAACGGCCACCGGGTCCTCGCCGTCATCCGGGGCACAGCCGTCAACCAGGACGGCGCCAGCAGCCGCCTCACCGCCCCCAACGGGCCCTCCCAGCGCCGCGTCATCGAGGCCGCCCTCGCCGACGCCCGCCTCACCCCCGACCAGGTCGACGCCGTCGAGGCCCACGGCACCGGCACCACCCTCGGCGACCCCATCGAGGCCCAGGCCCTCCTCGCCACCTACGGCCGGAACCGGCCCGCCGACCGGCCACTGCTCCTCGGCGCCGTCAAGTCGAACATCGGCCACGCCCAGGCCGCGGCCGGCGTCGCGGGCGTCATCAAGACGGTGATGGCGATGCGCCACGGCGTGCTGCCCGCCGTCCTCCACGTCGACACGCCCACCACCCACGTCGACTGGACCGCCGGCGCCGTCGAGCTCCTCACCGAGGCCACCCCCTGGCCCACCGCCGGCCACCCCCGCCGCGCCGGCGTCTCCGCCTTCGGCATCAGCGGCACCAACGCCCACGTCCTGCTGGAACAGGCCCCCCTCCCCGAGGAGGCGGAAGCATCCGACGGCACGGGTGCGGAGGCCCCGGCCGTCGACCCCGCCGTCACCCCGTGGCTGCTGTCCGCCCGCTCCGAGGCCGCGCTGCGCGCCCAGGCCGGACGTCTCCTCGCGCACGTCAACGCCTCGGCCGCCGGCTTCCGGCCCGCCGACGTCGCCCTCTCCCTGGCGACCAGCCGCGCCCCGCTCCCACACCGCGCGGTGGTCCTCGCCACCGACCCCGACACCACCGTCCAGGCCCTCACCGCCCTCGCCGGCGCCGCACCCCACCCCGCCGTCCTCGAAGGCACCGCCCAGAGCGGCTCGACCGCGTTCCTGTTCTCGGGTCAGGGGTCGCAGCGGCTGGGTATGGGCCGTGAGCTGTACGGGCGTTTCCCGGTGTTCGCGGAGGCGTTCGACGCGGTGTGCGCGGGGCTGGACGAGCACCTGGACCGGCCGTTGCGCGAGGTGGTGTGGGGCGACGACGAGGACGCGGAGGTACTGAACCGGACCGTCTATGCCCAGGCCGGACTGTTCGCGGTCGAGGTGGCGTTGTTCCGGCTGGTGGAGTCGTGGGGTGTGCGGCCGGAGTTCGTGGCCGGGCACTCGATCGGTGAGGTGGCGGCCGCGCATGTGGCGGGGGTGTTCTCGCTGGCGGACGCGTGTGCGCTGGTGGCCGCGCGGGGCCGGCTGATGCAGGCGCTGCCGGCCGGTGGCGCGATGGTGGCGGTGGAGGCGACGGAGGCGGAGGTGCTGCCGCACCTGACCGGTGAGGTGTCGGTCGCGGCCGTCAACGGTCCCACTTCCGTGGTGGTTTCGGGTGCCGAGGCCGCGGTGGAGACGGTGGCGGAGGTGTTCCGGGGGCTGGGGCGTCGTACGACCCGGCTTCGGGTGTCGCACGCCTTCCACTCGCCGCTGATGGAACCGATGCTGGACGACTTCCGCACGGTCGCCGAGAACCTCTCCTACGCCGACCCGCTGCTGCCCGTCGTCTCCAACGTGACCGGACGCATCGCCGCACCCGGCGAACTCACCACCCCCGCCTACTGGGTGACCCATGTCCGCGAGGCCGTGCGCTTCGCCGACGGGATCCGCGCCCTGGCCGGGCAGGGCGTCACGCGTTTCGTGGAGCTGGGGCCGGACGGTGTGCTCAGCGGCATGGCCCGCGAGAGCGCCGGCGACGAGGCACACCTGATCCCGCTGCTGCGCAAGGACCGCGACGAGGAGACGGCGGCCCTCACCGCCCTCGCCCGGCTGGCGGCACACGGCCTGACGGTCGACTGGACCGCGTACCTCGCCGGAACCGGCGCCCGGCTCACCGACCTCCCGACGTACGCCTTCCAGCACCAGCGCTACTGGCCCACGCCCGACGCGTCCTCCGGGGACGTCGAGTCCGCCGGTCTGCGCTCCGCCGGCCACCCCCTGCTCAGCGCGGCCGTCGAGTTCTCCGACTCCGACGGCCTCCTCCTCACCACTCGTCTCTCCCTGCGCACCCACCCCTGGCTGGGGGAACACGTCGTCATGGGCAACGTCCTGCTGCCCGGCACCGCCTTCGTCGAACTCGCGGTACGGGCCGGGGACGAGGTCGGCTGCGAGCGCGTCGAGGAACTCACCCTGGCGGCCCCCCTCGTCCTTCCCGAGCAGGGCGGCGTCCAACTGCACCTCCAGGTCGGCCCGGCCGACACCGCGGGCCGCAGGACCCTCACCGCCCGTTCCCGGCCCGAGGGCGCGGACGACCGGCCCTGGACCGAGCACGCCACCGGCGTCCTCGTCCCGGGGACGGCCCCCGCCTTCGACACCACCGCCTTCGACAGTGCCGTCTGGCCGCCCGCCGACGCCGAGCCCGTCGACCTGACGGGCCTCTACGAGCGCATGGCCGAGGGCGGATACGAGTACGGCCCCCTCTTCCAGGGCCTGCGCGCCGCCTGGCGGCGGGGCGACGACGTGTACGCCGAGGTCGCCCTCCCCGACTCCGCCGAGCGCGACGCGACCGGCTTCGGCCTGCACCCGGCGCTGCTCGACGCGTCCGTGCAGATCTCCGCCCTCGGCGGACTCGCGCGGGGAGTCGTCCCGTTCTCCTGGGAAGGCGTCACCCTGCACGCCACCGGCGCCCGGGCTGTCCGCGTCCGCCTGACCCGGACCGGGGACGAGTCCGCCACCGTCACTGTGGCCGACCCCACCGGGGCACCGGTCGCCACCATCGAGAACCTGGTGCTGCGTGCCGTCGCCTCCGACGACGCCGTCGACACCACGGCGCGGGACGCCCTGTTCCACGTGGCCTGGACGCCCGTCACCGCTCCCGCGCCCTCCGGTGGTGCCGAGGACGCCCCTTCCACGGCCGTCCTCGGCACCACCGACGACCTCCTCGCCGCCCTGACCGGGCCCCGCCATGCCGACTTCGACGCACTGGTGCACGACGGTGAGGTGCCGGCGATGGTGTACGCCGTCGTACCGCCGCCCGGCACCGCGGACGGTGTCGTCGACTCCGTGCACGATGCGGCCGTATGGGCGCTGGGGCTGGTGCGGTCGTGGCTGGCGGAGGAGCGGTGCGCGGAGTCGCGTCTGGTGTTCGTCACACGTGGCGCCGCGGAGGGTGACGACCTGGCCGGTGCCGTGGTGTGGGGGCTGGTGAGGTCGGCTGTCTCGGAGCATCCGGGGCGGTTCGGTCTGCTGGACGTCGAGCCGGGCGCCGGGCTCACCTCTGGGCTGCTGGGCGCGGTGTTGGCTGTGGGGGAGGCCGAGGTTGCGGTGCGTGGGGGTGAGGTGGTGGTGCCTCGTCTGGCGCGGGTGTCCTCTACGTCGGGCTTGGGGGTTTCCGGCTGGGATGTGGCCGGGGGCACGGTTTTGGTGACGGGTGGCACGGGTGGTCTGGGCCGTGTGGTGGCCCGGCATCTGGTGGTC
>NZ_JBEORT010000180.1:0-5533 GCF_040302425.1 Streptomyces sp. NPDC126497 | reverse complement strand
GGGCGGCCCGGCGCGGGCCCGGGGGGGGGGGGGGCCGGGCCGGGCCCGGCCTAAGGGGGTGCCCGCCCCGCCCGGGGGGGGGTCCAACCCCAACCCCGACGGCGTCGATGCGGGAGAGTTCGTCCTCGGTGAAGTCGAGGTTGCGGGTGGCCGCCACGCTGTCCTCCAGCTGCCCGGGGCTGCTCGCACCGACCAGGGCGGAGGTCAGGCGGCCGCCCCGCAGCACCCAGGACAGCGCCATCTGCGCCAGGCTCTGGCCCCGCGAGGCGGCGATCTCGTTGAGCGTCCGCAGCCGGCCCACCAGTTCCCCGGTGAGCGCGTCGGTGTTCAGGAAGGGGCTGTCGCTCGCCGCCCGGGAGTCCTCGGGGATGCCGTCGAGGTACCGCGCGGTGAGCACGCCCTGCTCCAGCGGGGAGTAGGCGATGGAGCCGACCCCCAGCTCGTCCAGGGCGTCCATCAGCCCCTCGTCCTCCGGGCGCCGGTCGAGCATCGAGTAGCGCGGCTGGTTGATCAGCAGCGGGGTGCCCAGCTCGCCGAGGATGCGGGCGGCCTCACGGGTCTGCTCCGCCGAGTAGTTGGACACGCCGACGTAGAGCGCCTTGCCCTGCTGGACCGCCGTGTGCAGGGCGCCCATCGTCTCCTCCAGGGGAGTCTCCGGGTCGAAGCGGTGCGAGTAGAAGATGTCCACGTACTCCAGGCCCATCCGGCTCAGGCTCCGGTCCAGCGAGGACAGCAGGTACTTGCGGCTGCCCCATTCGCCGTACGGGCCGGGCCACATCAGGTAGCCGGCCTTGGTGGAGATCACCAGCTCGTCGCGGTACGGCGCGAAGTCCGCCTTCAGCGCCTCGCCGAGGGCGGACTCGGCCGCGCCCGGCGGGGGCCCGTAGTTGTTGGCCAGGTCGAAGTGGGTGACGCCCAGGTCGAAGGCGCGGCGCAGGATGGCCCGCTGGGTCCCGGCCGGACGGTCGGGACCGAAGTTGTGCCACAGGCCGAGCGAGAGCGCGGGGAGCTTCAGGCCGCTGCGTCCGGTGCGCCGGTAGGGCATGTCCGCGTAACGGTCGGGGTGTGCGGTGTACAACGCGACTCCAGAGGGGTTGGCACACGTCTCGGCGGTTCCGTCGAACCACCGCTCCACTCTGTCGTGACCTGCGGGCAGTGGTCCAACAGAAGAATCCGATGGAATTCAGCGGATACGCTTCTCAATCATGGAACTGCGCCACCTCCAGCACTTCGTCGCCGTCGCCGAGGACCGGCACTTCACCCGCGCGGCGGAACGGCTGATGGTCTCCCAGTCGGGCCTGTCCGCGTCCATCCGCGCGCTGGAGCGGGAGCTGCGCACGCCGCTGTTCGTCCGGACGACCCGCAGGGTGACGCTGACCGAGGCCGGACGGGCACTGCTCGCCGAGGCCGAGCGCATCCTGGCACAGGTGCGGGCGGCGCACGAGGCGGTGGCCGCGGTGCAGGGCGTGCTGCGCGGGACCCTCGCACTGGGCACGGAGCAGTGCATCGCCGGGGTGAACGTGGCGGGACTGCTGGCCGCGTTCCGGCGGCTCCACCCGAACGTGGAGATCCGGCTGCGGCAGTGGGGGTCGGCCGCGCTGGCCGAGGAGGTCGCGGCGGGACGGCTGGACCTGGCCTTCGCCTACCGGACGGAGGCGGACTCCGAACAGTTGCGGTCCGTGTCCCTGACCAGTGAGCCGATGACCGTGCTGTGCCACCCGGACCACCGGCTCGCGCGGGCCGGGGCGCCGCTCGCGCCGCGCGACCTGGCCGACGAGGTCTTCGTCGACTTCCACCCCGACTGGGGCCCGCGCCGCGCCACCGACGCCGCCTTCGCCGCCGCGGGCGTACGGCGCACGGTGGCGCTGGAGGTGAACGACGTGCACGGCCTGCTCGACCTGGTCGACGAGAACCTGGGCGTCGCCGTCGTCCCGCGGCACTTCCGGCACAAGCGGCAGACCCTCACCGCGCTCCCGCTGAAGGACACCGACGAGGCGGCGTACGAGACCGTCGCCCTGGTGCCGTCACCGCGGGCCGCCAGCCCGGCGGCCCGGGCGCTGATGGCCCTGTTGGACGAAGGGGGCGCGTGAGGGCCGCGGATGCGCCAAGGTGGAGGCATGCATGCCAAGGACATCCTCATCGACGGCTTCGGCCGCATCCGCGAAGAGGTGCACGCCGCCGTCGAGGGCCTGGGACCCGACGGGCTGAACGCCCGGCCCGGCCCCGGCGCGAACTCCGTCACCTGGCTGGTCTGGCACCTCACCCGGGTCCAGGACGACCACGTCGCCGACGCCTTCGGTCTCGACCAGGTGTGGCTCGCCGGGGGCTGGGAGAAGCGCCTCGGGCTCGGCCTGCCCCGCCACGACACCGGGTACGGCCACACCCCGGCGGAGGTCGCCGGGGTGCGGGTCGGCTCCGGCGACCTGCTGACCGGCTACTACGACGCGGTGCACGAGCAGACGCTGGGGGCGCTGCGCGCACTGACCGCGGAGGACCTGGAACGCGTCGTCGACGAACGCTGGGACCCCCCGGTGACCCTGGGCGTACGGCTGGTCAGCGTCCTGTCCGACGATCTGCAGCACGTGGGACAGGCCGCCTATGTGCGCGGGCTGGTTCAGAGCACCGCGTCGTAGCCGGGCAGGACCACGTCCCGCAGGAGCGCGTTGCGCTCGTCGAACGGCAGGAACGCGCTCTTCACGGCGTTCACCGTGACCGTGCGCAGGTCCTCGGCCGTCCAGCCGGCCTCCTCGACCAGCAGGGACATCTCCCGCGTCATGGTGGTGCCCGAGACGAGACGGTTGTCGGTGTTGAGGGTGACGCGGAAGCCGAGGTCCTTCAGCGCGGTGATCGGGTGCTCGGCGATCGAGGACGCGGCGCCGGTCTGGAGGTTGGAGGTGGGGCACATCTCCAGCGCGATCCGGCGGTCCCGGATCCAGCCGGCGAGCCGGCCGAGCTTGCCGGCCCCGAGGTCGGGGATGTCCTCGGTGATGCGCACCCCGTGCCCGATGCGCTGGGCGCCGCACACCTGGAGCGCCTGGTGGATGCTGGGCAGACCGTGGGCCTCACCGGCGTGGATGGTGAACGGCACGTTCTCGCGGCGCAGGTGCGCGAAGGCGTCGAGGTGGTCGGCGGGCGGGAAGCCGTCCTCGGCGCCGGCGATGTCGAAGCCCACGACCCCGGCGTCCCGGAAGGCGACGGCCAGGTCGGCGGCCTCGCGGACCCGGTCGAACATCCGCATCCCGCAGAGCAGGGTGCCGACCCGGACGGGCGTCCCGGCGGCCGCCGCCTTGGCCATGCCGGCGGCGAGGCCCTCCTGGACGGTCTCCACGACCTCGGCCATCGCCAGTCCGCCCCTGGTGTTCAGCTCGGGGGCGTAGCGCACCTCGCCGTAGACGACACCGTCGGCGGCGAGGTCGAGGACGTACTCCTCCGCGGTGCGCAGCAGGCCCTCGCGGGTCTGCATGACGGCGAGGGTGTGCTCGAAGGTGGCTATGTAGCGGACCAGGTCGCCGGAGTTCGCGGCCTCGACGTACCAGGCGGCGAGCTCGTCGGGGTCGGTGGTGGGCAGGGTGTGGCCGACCGCCTCCGCGAGCTCCACCACGGTGGCGGGGCGCAGCCCGCCGTCGAGGTGGTCGTGCAGGACGGCCTTGGGGAGGCGGCGGATCAGTTCGGCGTCTACACGCGTAGCGGTCATGACGTGGATCTTCCTCGTACGAACGGTTCGAAGCGGCGGGGGAAGGTTCAGTCGGCGGGCTGGAGGAGGTCCCAGCGGTTGCCGTACAGGTCCTGGAAGACGGCGACCGAGCCGTAGGGCTCGTGGCGCGGCTCCTCCAGGAAGGTCACACCGGCGGCGGCCATGCGGGCGTGGTCGCGGGCGAAGTCGTCGGTGTGCAGGAAGAAGCCCACGCGTCCGCCGGTCTGGTCACCGACCCTGGCCCGCTGGGCGTCCCCCCGGGCGCGGGCGAGCAGCAGCCCCGCACCGGCGTGCCCGGCGTCCGGTTCGACGACGACCCAGCGGCCGCCGTCCGGCCGGGGCGCGTCCTCGGCGAGCCGGAAGCCGAGGGCCCCGGTGAAGAAGCGGATCGCCTCGTCGTAGTCGTCGACGACGAGGGTGACCAGCGGAATGCGTCTCATCGTGACCTCTCGCAGGGGATTGACCGGAGAGGTTATACGTAAAACCGCCGGGTGCGCCACTCCCGCTCCGAGGAGGCCCCGGAGCGGGAGTGGCGGGACGGCTACGGATACACGTGGGCGTCGAGGGCGGTGACGGCGGCCGCGGGGTCGCCGAGGTCGTAGCGGTCCACGGCGAGGTAGGTGGGCTTCTTGCGGGCGGCCGGCAGGCAGAACCGGCGGGCGCGGTCGGCCAGCTTGGAGTTGTCCGTGCCGGCGGTGGAGGCGATCGTGGTGTCCCGGAAGTGGTTCATGACGAACAGGGGGCGGAAGCCGGGCTCGGTGCGGGTCAGCGGGAGGTCGGTGCCGGCGTCGTACCAGCGGCTGTGGCAGGACCAGTCCGAGGCGCCGACCCCCGGGCCCATGGACCAGAAGTTCTCCACGGTCCACTCGCGCTGGTACATCACGCCGAAGGAGTCACGGGTCAGCCCGGCGGCCCGGTCGGCGTCGCGGCCGTGGTCGGTGAAGATCAGCAGCCGTCGTCCGGCGGCGGCCAGCTCCCCCATGGTCGGCCAGCCGTGCTCCCGGACGCCGGTGCGGTCCGGCCGGTAGAGCACGTCCGCCAGCCCCTGGACGCGGGCGAGTTCGGCGCGCAGGACCGCCGCATCGACGTGGTCCTCCAGGAAGACGGTGACGAACTGGTCGGGGTGCGCGCGCAGGAAGTCGACGATCCGCTGCAGGTCGACCCACAGGGCGACGGGTCGGCGGACGAGGGTGCAGCTGGTGTGGCAGAGGATCGCGCCGTCCGGGGTCTGGTGGACGTCCAGCATGAACCCTCGGACGCCGTCCGCCAGTTGACGCCCGATGCCGCGGTTCTGGTTGGGGAACAGGTCGACGAAGGGCGGGGCGAACCCGCCGTCGACGCCGTTGGCGTAGGCGTTGTGGGCGGTGAGGAACGTGACCTGGTCCAGGGTGCGCCGCTCCCACGGCGGCGCGGGGCGGGTGACCGGGTCGACGGGGGTCAGGTACCAGGTGGCGAGGTCTCCCGTGCCGGTGCCGACGGCGAGCGGGACGGGATGGACGGCGCCGGGGGTCCTCGGGGCGACGGTGAGGCGGCGTTCGGTGCCGGGGACGGTGAACGTGTAGCGGTCAAAGCCCGCGGGGGCGATCTCCCAGTGCGCCTCCAAACTCGCGCAGGAGACGGTCCGGGCCCGGTCGCCGGCCCGGCCGAGGCAGGTGCCGGGACTGTCGGTGTTCTCCAGGGTGCCGTCGGCGCGCAGGTTCCACCGCTGGTGGTCCTCGTCGCCGCGGGGCCGGTGCTGCTCGACCGCCCCCGAGGCGTCGGCGGCGTTGAACCCGGTCGTCGCGCTCTGCACGTAGTACGGGGCGGGCGGCGGCACCGCGGCGCCGGCCGCGGCGGGCG
>NZ_JBEORT010000179.1:0-5688 GCF_040302425.1 Streptomyces sp. NPDC126497 | reverse complement strand
GGCGGCCGCCTCACCGCCGGCCTCACGCCCGGACGCCGGTCCGCCCCCGGTCCCCGGCCCGCCGGTGAGCCGCCCGGCACCGCCTCGCCCCGCCGGCGCACCGGCTCCTTCCCCGTCCGCCGTCCCCGCCTCCACGGGGGACGCGAGGGCGTCCCCGATCAGCGCCAGCTGCTCCCGCAGCACGGCGACGTCGACGGCGGCCGCCCGGTGGTCGGCCGCGAACGCCGGGTCCCGCAGCGCCCGCGCGGTCGGATCCTCCCCCAGGAGGACGGCCATCAGCGCGTCCGTACCGTCGTGCGCGGGGCCGTCGTGCGCGGTGGGTTCCCCGTGCGCCGGGCGCCCGTGCTCGGGCGCGCCGGGGGCCGGGTCCCGGTCCTCGTCGTGGGCGGGCATGTCAGACCACCTCGTCCTCGTGCAGGCGGGCGCGCAGGGCGCGGACCGCCGTGTGCAGCCTGCTCTTGACCGTGCCCTCGGGGACGCCGAGCTGCTCGGCGATGGACCGTACCGGCAGGTCGGCGTAGAAGCGCAGCACCACCACCTGGCGCTGTCCGTCGGGCAGCTCGTCCAGGCCGCGGGCGACGGCGAGGGAGAGCAGGCTGGTCTCCTCCCCGGACGGGGCCTGTGCCGGACGGAGCGAGGCGAGGCGCTCCCCGATCCGCTCCTGGCGGCGCTTGGCCCGGTGCCAGTCCATGGCCAGGTTGGAGGCGACCACCGCCGCCCACGCCGAGACGTCCCGCGGCGCCTCCCGCCCGCTCGCGGCCCGCTCCAGCAGCCGCAGGCGGACCTGCTGCACCCCGTCCGGCAGGTCCGCCTGCGGCACTCCGCCCAGGGCGAGCACCGCCCGCACCCGGCGTTCCTGCGCCGCGTCCAGCGGGTCGTCGTCCGCGGCGGCGTACGACGACCCCCGGCCGCGCCGGGTCCTTCCGCGCAGCACCGGCCACCCCCCTCACACGCTGTTTCCCCTACGACGCCGCTCCCGCCCGGAACGTTCGACCGGGTTCCGCGGATCCGGTCGAGGCGTATGTCACACCTCCGTGTGGCCCGGACCGGACCGGGCAGGGGACCTTGCGGTCCACGGCCCCCGAGGGCTGAATTCCTGCAGTTCAAAGGGGTGACGGCCGGAGGTCCGCAACCGGTGGCCGTCACCGGGGTGTCCCACGGGGTGAGCGGAGTCCGCAAAGAATTGGACAGGCGGGCCGTGGTCGGCCGCATGATGGAAGAGCCTCGGCCAGGCATTCGGATACGAATCAGGACAGAGTAGGGAGTCGCCGTGAGGGTCGGAATCGTCGGAGCCACCGGTCAGGTGGGCACGGTCATGCGCGGGATCCTCAAGGAGCGGAACTTCCCGGTCACCGAGCTGCGCCTGTTCGCCTCGGCCCGCTCGGCGGGCACGGAGCTGGACGGCGTGACGGTGGAGGACGCGTCCACCGCCGACTACAGCGGCCTGGACATCGTGCTGTTCTCCGCGGGCGGCGCGACCTCGAAGGCGCTGGCCGAGAAGGTCGCCGCGCAGGGCGCGGTCGTGATCGACAACTCCTCCGCCTGGCGCAAGGACCCCGAGGTCCCCCTCGTCGTCTCCGAGGTGAACCCGCACGCGATCGCGAACCGTCCCAAGGGCATCATCGCCAACCCGAACTGCACCACGATGGCCGCGATGCCGGTGCTGCGTCCGCTGCACGCGGAGGCGGGTCTGGAGGCGCTGGTCGTCGCCACGTACCAGGCCGTGTCCGGTTCCGGCCTCGCGGGCGTCGCGGAGCTGCACGGTCAGGCGCAGAAGGTGATCGACGAGGCCGACAAGCTGACCCACGACGGCTCGGCGGTCGACTTCCCCGAGCCCGATGTCTACAAGCGCCCCATCGCCTTCAACGTGCTGCCCTTCGCCGGCAACCTCGTCGACGACGGTCGACACGAGACCGACGAGGAGCAGAAGCTGCGCCACGAGTCCCGCAAGATCCTGGGGATCCCCGAACTGAAGGTCTCCGGCACCTGTGTGCGGGTCCCGGTGTTCTCCGGACACTCGTTGCAGGTCAACGCCCGGTTCGCCCGCCCGATCAGCGCCGAGCGCGCCGCCGAGCTGCTGGCGGACGCCCCCGGTGTCGTCCTCACCGACATCCCCACCCCGCTGCAGGCCGCCGGCCAGGACCCGTCCTACGTCGGCCGGATCCGCCCCGACGAGACGGTGGAGAACGGTCTCGCCCTGTTCGTCTCCAACGACAACCTCCGCAAGGGCGCGGCGCTGAACGCCGTGCAGATCGCGGAGCTGGTGGCGCGGGAACTGCGCGGCTGACGCCGACGGCACGAGAGGCGGGCGTCCCCGGGCGGGACGCCCGCCTCTTCTTCGTACTGCCGACTGCCGTGCGGGGGCGCCCGGTCAGTCCCGGCGGACCTCGTACAGGAAGCAGCCGTACTCGACGGCCCGTACGTGCACCAGCGCCACCTCGGGGTCGGTGAAGGCCTCGGTGAGGGCGGGTGCGAAGTGCTCCCGCGCCTCGACCAGGCGGCCGCCCAGGATGCGGCCGCCGGCGGAGTAGCGGCGGAGCGTGCGGTGGGCGTCGGTGAAGGGGAGGTCCGTGCCCTCCGGGCCCGCGCACTCCTCGGCGTGGACGAAGACGGGGCCCTGTTCGTCGTAGGCGCCGGGGTCCGCGCCCGTCTCCGCCGCCCAGCGGCGCAGCGGCGCGTAGGAGACGAGGGCGAGGCTCCCCCAGCTCTCGGCTTCGCTCGAGCCGGGGGGGGACCCCCACTCCGGGGCGGCTGCGGCGCAGACAGCAGCGGAGCGGGGCGCCGCCCTCGTCGTCGAGGGTCAGCAGTTCCCTCCGGACGGTCGGGGCGACGGGGCGCGCGGTGCGGGTCTCCATGTCCCCCGGGCTCGCTCCCGCCCGCGCGGACCGCCGGCGGATTCCGGACGTCGAGCCCGCCCCGTCGTCCACCGGACGGCACAGGGGAATCCCCATGATCCGGCTCGGTCATCGTCTCACCCCGACGTCGCGTGGAAGGATGGCGCAACCCACACATATCGAGGAGATGACCGCGTGCCTGGCACAAACCTGACTCGCGAAGAGGCGCGGCAGCGGGCGAAGCTGCTGACCGTGGACTCGTACGAGATCGATCTCGACCTCTCCGGCGCGCAGGAGGGCGGCACCTACCGGTCCGTGACCACGGTGCGCTTCGACGTCGCCGAGGACGGCGACGGCGCCGAGTCCTTCATCGACCTGGTGGCCCCCACCGTGCACGAGGTGACCCTCAACGGGGACTCCCTCGACCCCGCCGAGGTCTTCGCCGACTCCCGCATCGCCCTGCCCGGCCTGCTGAAGGGCCGCAACGTCCTGCGGGTGGAGGCCGACTGCGCGTACACCAACACCGGTGAGGGCCTGCACCGGTTCGTCGACCCGGTGGACGACCAGGCGTACCTCTACACCCAGTTCGAGGTGCCCGACGCCCGCCGGGTCTTCGCGAGCTTCGAGCAGCCCGACCTGAAGGCGACCTTCCGGTTCACCGTGAAGGCGCCGGAGGGCTGGACCGTCGTCTCCAACTCGCCGACGCCCGAACCGCAGGAGAACGTCTGGCGGTTCGAGCCGACCCCGCGCATCTCGTCGTACATCACGGCGCTGATCGTCGGCCCGTACCACTCCGTGCACAGCGTCTACGAGAAGGACGGCCGGTCCGTCCCGCTCGGCATCTACTGCCGCCCGTCGCTCGCCGAGTACCTGGACTCGGACGCGATCTTCGAGGTCACCCGGCAGGGCTTCGACTGGTTCCAGGAGAAGTTCGACTACGCGTACCCGTTCGAGAAGTACGACCAGCTGTTCGTGCCGGAGTTCAACGCCGGCGCGATGGAGAACGCGGGCGCGGTGACCATCCGCGACCAGTACGTCTTCCGGTCGAAGGTGACCGACGCGGCGTACGAGGTGCGCGCGGAGACCATCCTGCACGAGCTGGCCCACATGTGGTTCGGCGACCTGGTCACCATGGAGTGGTGGAACGACCTGTGGCTGAACGAGTCGTTCGCCACGTACACGTCCATCGCCTGCCAGGCGGCGGCGCCGGGCTCGAGGTGGCCGCACTCGTGGACCACGTTCGCGAACTCCATGAAGACCTGGGCCTACCGCCAGGACCAGCTGCCGTCCACGCACCCGATCATGGCGGACATCCGCGACCTGGACGACGTGCTGGTCAACTTCGACGGCATCACGTACGCCAAGGGCGCGTCCGTGCTGAAGCAGCTCGTCGCGTACGTCGGTGAGGACGCGTTCTTCCGGGGCGTGCAGGCGTACTTCAAGCGTCACGCGTACGGCAACACGCGCCTGTCCGACCTGCTGGGCGCGCTGGAGGAGACCTCCGGGCGCGATCTGCGGACCTGGTCCAGGAAGTGGCTGGAGACGGCCGGGATCAACGTGCTGCGCCCGGAGATCGAGACCGACGCCGAGGGCGTCGTCACCTCCTTCGCCATCCGCCAGGAGGCCCCCGCGCTGCCCGCCGGCGCCAAGGGCGAGCCGACCCTGCGTCCGCACCGGATCGCCGTCGGCGCCTACGACCTCGACGCCGACGGCAGGCTGGTGCGCGGCGAGCGGATCGAGCTGGACGTCGACGGCGAGCTGACGGCCGTCCCCCAGCTCGTCGGCAAGCGCCGCCCGGCCGTCGTCCTCCTCAACGACGACGACCTCTCCTACGCCAAGGTCCGCCTGGACGAGCAGTCCCTCGCCGTCGTCACCGAGCACCTCGGCGACTTCGCGGAGTCCCTGCCCCGCGCCCTGTGCTGGGCCTCGGCCTGGGACATGACCCGGGACGCGGAGCTCGCCACCCGCGACTACCTCTCCCTGGTCCTGTCGGGCATCGGCAAGGAGTCCGACATCGGTGTCGTGCAGTCGCTGCACCGTCAGGTGAAGCTGGCGCTCGACCTGTACGCCGACCCGGCCGCCCGCGAGAACCTGCTGGCCCGCTGGACCGACGCCACGCTGGCCCACCTGCGGTCCGCCGAGCCGGGCGGCGACCACCAGCTGGCCTGGGCGCGGGCGTTCGCGGCGACGGCCCGCACCCCCGAGCAGCTGGACCTGCTGGAGGGCCTGCTGTCGGGCACGCAGACCGTCGAGGGCCTGGCCGTGGACACGGAGCTGCGCTGGGCGTTCGTGCAGCGGCTGGCGGCGGTGGGCCGGTTCGACGAGGCGGAGATCGCGAGCGAGTACGAGCGGGACCGGACGGCGGCCGGTGAGCGGCACGCCGCGACCGCCCGCGCGGCCCGCCCGACCGAGGAGGCCAAGGCGGAGGCGTGGGCCTCGGTCGTGGAGTCCGACAAGCTGCCGAACGCCCTCCAGGAGGCGGTCATCGCCGGCTTCGTCCAGACCGACCAGCGCGAGCTGCTGGCGCCGTACACGGACCGGTACTTCGAGGTGCTGGCGGACGTCTGGGCGTCCCGCTCGCACGAGATGGCCCAGCAGATCGCGGTCGGCCTCTACCCGTCGATCCAGGTCTCGGGCGGGACCCTCGACAAGACGGACGTCTGGCTGACGTCCGCCGAGCCGGGCGCGGCCCTGCGCCGCCTGGTCTCGGAGTCCCGCGCGGGCGTGGAACGCGCCCTGCGCGCCCAGGCCGCGGACGCGGCGGCGGGGGCCGCCCAGTAGCACCGGTCCTCCGGAAGGGGGGGCGGCGGGGGGGCCCCCGGGGGCCCCCCCGCGCCCCCCCCCCCCCCCCCCC
>NZ_JBEORT010000178.1:0-5864 GCF_040302425.1 Streptomyces sp. NPDC126497 | reverse complement strand
TTCAGTACGGCGTCCAGCGCCTCGGCGAACACCGGGAACCGGGCGTACAGCTCACGCCCCGCCCCCGCCCGCTGCGAACCCTGCCCCGGGAACAGCACCGCCGGCGACCGCTCCACCGCACGACCACGCGCCACCTCGACCGGCCGTTCCCCCTCGGCGCCCGCCAGGAGGACCGCCCGGTGCTCGAACACCGACCGCCCCGACGCCAGCGAGAAACCCACGTCCAGCGCGGAGGCGGTGTCGAGGGCCGACACGTTCGCGAGCTGGGCGTCCAGGGCGCCCTTCGTCTTGCCGGCGACCGGCCACGGCACGACCGTCGGGTGGGCCGTCGGTGCGGCGGGCTGCTCCGGCTCCTCCGGCTCGGGGGCCTGCTCGACGACGAGGTGCGCGTTGGTGCCGCTGATGCCGAAGGAGGACACGGCGGCGCGGCGCGGCCGACCGGTCTCCGGCCAGGGGGTGCGCTCGGTGAGGAGGCGGACGTTGCCCGCGGTCCAGTCCACGTGGGTGGACGGCGCGTCGATGTGGAGGGTCCTGGGCAGGACGCCGTGACGGATGGCCAGGACGGTCTTGATGACGCCGGCGACGCCGGCGGCGGCCTGGGAGTGGCCGATGTTCGACTTCACCGAGCCGAGCAGCAGCGGCCGGTCGGCGGGCCGGTCCTGGCCGTAGGTGGCGAGGAGGGCCTGGGCCTCGATGGGGTCGCCGAGGGGCGTGCCGGTGCCGTGGGCCTCGACGGCGTCCACGTCGGCGGGTGAGAGTCCGGCGCCGGCGAGGGCCTGCCGGATGACGCGCTGCTGGGAGGGGCCGTTGGGCGCGGTCAATCCGTTGGAGGCGCCGTCCTGGTTGACCGCGGAGCCGCGCACCACGGCCAGGACCTGGTGGCCGTTGCGGCGGGCGTCGGAGAGGCGCTCCAGGACCAGGACGCCGGCGCCCTCGGACCAGCCGGTGCCGTCGGCGGAGTCGGCGAAGGCCTTGCAGCGGCCGCTGGTGGAGATGCCGCCCTGGCGAGTGAAGCCGGAGAACCCCATGGGGGTGGACATGACGGTGACACCGCCCGCCAGGGCGAGGTCGCACTCGCCCTGGCGCAGGGACTGGACGGCCAGGTGGATGGCGACCAGGGAGGAGGAGCAGGCGGTGTCCACGGTGACCGCCGGCCCGGCGAGGTCGAAGGCGTAGGCGACGCGGCCGGAGACGACGCTGGCGGTGAGGCCGGTGGTGGCGTGACCTTCCGCGTCCTCGCGGGAGTTCATCACGACGCCGACGTAGTCGACGCCGGCGGTGCCGACGAACACACCGGTGCGGGAGCCGCGCAGGGACACCGGGTCGAGGCCGGCGCGTTCCACCGCTTCCCAGGTGGTCTCCAGCAGGAGCCGCTGCTGCGGGTCCATGGCGACGGCCTCGCGGGGCGAGATGCCGAAGAAACCGGCGTCGAAGGCGGCGGCGTCGACGAAGCCGCCCTCGGCGGCGGCGCTGCTGCCCGCTCCCTCGCCGCCGAGGGCGTCGAGGTCCCAGCCCCGGTCGGTGGGGAACGGGGTGATGCCGTCACGGCCCTCGTCCAGCAGCCGCCAGAAGTCCTCCGGGGAGGCGACCTCACCGGGCAGTCGGCAGGCCATGCCCACGATGGCGATCGGTTCGTGCCGGCTCGCCTCGGCCTCCTCCAGCCGTCGACGGGTCTTGTGCAGGTCGGCCGTGACCCACTTGAGGTAGTCGACGAGCTTTTTGTCATCGGGCATGCCGGGAAAACCTTCCTGTGGTGAATCGGCTCGTCTCAGTGGTCGCCCATGCGGCCGAGTTCGTTGTCGATGAAGGCGAGCACCTCGTCGGCGCTGGCCGATTCGAGGGCGTCGTCGACGGGGGTGCCGGTCGCCTCCGGTGTTCCGCCGCGCACCTTGTCCAGCATCTGGCCGAGCCGGAGGGCGAGTCCCGCGCGGGTGATCCCGTCGTGCTCGCCGGCCGCGAGGAGCGCTTCCAGGCGGTCGAGTTCGGCGAGCAGCGAGGGTCCCTGCGGGCCCTCGTCGCCGGGGGCCAGTTCGGAGACGAAGTGTTCGGCGAGCGCCGTGGGCGTCGGGTAGTCGAAGACCAGGGTGGCGGGAAGGCGCAGCCCGGTCGCCGTGGAGAGGTGGTTACGCAGTTCCAGGGCGGTCAGCGAGTCGAAGCCGAGCTCCCGGAACTCCTGGGTCACGTCGACGGCCTTCGGTGTGGCGTGGCCGAGCACCCGGGCGGACTGTTCGCGGACCAGGTCGGTGACGTACCGGACGCGTTCGTCGGCGCGGAGTTCGCCGAGCCTGGCGGCGAGGGCGGCGGCCGCTCCGGCCGCGTCGGTGGCGGCGGCGGTGCGGCGGCTGCTCCTGACCATGCCGCGGAAGAGCGGCGGCAGGTCCTCGGGGGCGGCGCCGCGCACGGCGCCGGGGGCGAGACCGACCAGGACCAGGAACGACTCGTCGGAACCGCGTGCGATGTCGAAGAGGCCGAAGCCCTGGTCGACGGAGAGCGGCGGCAGGCCGCCGGACTGCATGCGGCGCAGATCGGTGTCGGACAGGGTGCTGGTCATGCCGCCGTCGTGGGACCAGGGGCCCCAGGCGAGCGAGGTGCCGGCCAGGCCCAGGGAGCGGCGGTGCGCGGTCAGGGCGTCGAGGAAGGAGTTGGCCGCGGCGTAGTTGCCCTGGCCGGGGCTGCCCATGACACCGGCGATGGACGAGAACGGCAGGAACGCCGCCAGGTCCAGGTCGCGGGTGAGTTCGTGCAGGTGCCAGGCGGCGTCGACCTTGGGCCGCAGGACGGCGGCGAGCCGCTCCGGGGTGAGCGAGGCGACGACGCCGTCGTCGAGGACACCGGCCGTGTGGACGACCGCGGTCAGCGGGTGGGCGTCGGGGATCGCGGCGAGGAGCGCGGCGGTGGCGTCGCGGTCGGCGGTGTCGCAGGCGGCGACGGTCACCTCGGCGCCCATCTCCCGTAGCTCGGTGGCGAGTTCGGCGGCGCCCGGCGCGTCCGGGCCGCGCCGGCCGGCCAGCAGCAGGTGCCGCATCCCGCCGGCCGCGAGACGGCGGGCGAGGTGTCCGCCGAGCGCGCCGGTGCCGCCGGTGATGAGGACGGTGCCCTCGGGGTTCCAGCGCGGCGGCATCCTCAGCACGATCTTGCCCACGTGCCTGGCCTGGCTCATGTACCGGAACGCCTCACGCGCCCGCCGCACGTCCCACACCTTCAGCGGGAGGGGCCGCAGGGCTCCCTCGGCGAACAGGTCGAGGAGTTCGGCGAGGAGTTCGCGGTTGCGCGCGGGTCCGGCCTCGCCGAGGTCGAAGGCACGGTAGGTCACCCGGTCGACCGACCGAGGATCACGGACGTCGGTCTTGCCCATCTCCAGGAACCGGCCGCCGTCCGCCGTCAGCCGCAGCGACGCGTCCACGAACTCACCCGCCAGCGCGTTCAGCACCACGTCCACGCCCCGGCCACCGGTCACCGTCCGGAACTTCTCCTCGAAGCCCAGATCACGCGAGGACGCGATGTGATCGTCGTCCAGCCCCAGACCCCGCAGCGTCTCCCACTTGCCCTCACTCGCGGTCGCGAACACCTCCGCGCCCAGATGCCGGGCCAGCTGCACCGCCGCCATGCCCACACCACCCGCACCGGCATGCACCAGCACCGACTCCCCCGCCCGCAGACCCGCCAGATCACGGAAGGCGTACAGGGCCGTCAGGAACACCAGCGGCACGGAGGCCGCCTCCTGCTGGGTCCAGGTGTCGGGGACGCGGGCCAGGTAGTGCTCGTCGGCGACGACGACCGGTCCGAATCCGCCGGGCACGGTGCCGAACACCCGGTCGCCGGGCCGCAGTCCGGTGACGGCGGCGCCGACGGCCGTGACCACACCGGCGGCCTCGGTGCCCATCGGGCCGGACTCGCCGGGGTACATGCCGAGCGCGTTGAGCACGTCGCGGAAGTTCAGGCCGGCCGCGTCGACGTCGATCCTCACCTCGTGGTCGCCGAGCGGCCGCAGCACCTCCGGGCACGGGGTGAGGACGAGGTTGTCCAGGGTGCCCTTGCCGGTGGTGTCGAGCCGCCACGGCACGCCGACGGGCGGGAGCAGTCCGGCGCCGGTGGCGAGGCGGTCCAGCCGGCCGACGCGGGCGGTGCCCTCGCGCACGGCGAACTGGGCGTCGCCGGTGGCGAGCAGGGCCGGCAGGTCCGGCAGCAGTGCCTGGAGGTCGCCCGGTTCGTCGAGGTCGACGAGGACGAACCGGTCGGGGTTCTCGGACTGGGCCGAGCGCACCAGACCCCAGGCGGCGCCCGCGGCGAGGTCCCGTACGGTCTCGCCGTCGGCGGCGGCCACCGCGCCGCGGGTGACGAAGACCAGGCGGGTGCGGTCGAACCGGTCGTGGTCGAGCCACTGGCGGACGAGGTCCAGGGTGTGGGCGGTGAGGGCGTGGACGGCGCCGGGGACGTCCGTGCCGGGGGCGGCGTGCTCCCCTTCGAGCGGGACGAGCACGTAGTCGGGGGCGTCGGCCGGGTCGGTGAGGGCGGCGAGGGACGGCAGTGCGGTGCCGGCGCCGAAGACGTCGGCCCCCAGGGTGACGGCCCGCAGGCCCTCGGTGGGCTTGACCTCGGGGACGGTGACCCAGTCGAGGCGGAACACCGGTTCCTGGCCGCCGGTGGCCGCCGGGGCGCGCGGCACGCTCGGGGCGCGCAGCACCAGCGCCTCGGCGGACAGCACGGGCGCGCCCTCGGCGTCGACCGCCGTGAGCGTGACCGACTCGTCGCCGAGCCTGGCGATGCGGACCCGCAGGGTGGTGGCGCCGCCCGCGTGCAGCGAGACGTCGCTCCAGATGTACGGCAGCAGCGGGTTGTCCTCGCTGCCGACGCCGAGGTAGCCGTTGGCGTGCTGGACCGCGTCGAGCAGGGCCGGGTGGATGCCGAAGTACCGGGCGTCCCCCGCGATCTCCTCGGGCAGGGCGACCTCGACGAAGGCCTCCTGTCCGCGGATCCACACCTTGCGCATCCCCTGGAAGCAGGGGCCGTACTCGGTGCGCTCGTAGGTGCCGTCGATCGGCACCGGCCGGGCGTCCGCCGGCGGCCAGACGGGGACGTCGAACGGGGCGGTGTGCTCCGCGACGGCGAGGGTTCCGGTGGCGTGCCGGGTCCAGGGGCCGTCGGTGCCGTCGGACGGGCGGGAGTAGAACGCGATGGTGCGGGTCCCCTCTTCGTCCGGGGCGCCGAGGACGATCTGGAGGGCGGTGGGCACCTTTTCGTCGAGCACCATCGGGGTGGACAGGACGAGTTCCTGGACCCGGCCGCAGCCGACCTGGTCGGCGGCGCGGACGGCCATCTCCAGGTAGCCGGTGCCGGGCAGGACGACCGTGCCGCCGACCTTGTGGTCGAGCAGCCAGGGGTGGACCTGCAGGGAGATCTGGCTGGTGAACAGCGCGCCCTCGGAGTCGGCCAGCGGTACGGCGGCGCCGAGCAGCGGGTGGTCCGCGGAGACCAGGCCGGCGGAGCTGACGTCGCCGGTCAGGGCGGCCGGGCGGGGCCAGAACCGCTCCCGCTGGAAGGGGTAGGTCGGCAGTTCGGTGCGGCGGGCGCCGGTCCCCTCGAAGAAGGCGGCCCAGTCGACGCGGACGCCGGCGGTGTGGAGCCGGGCGAGTCCGGTGAGCAGCGCGGTCTCCTCGTCGCGGTCCGCGCGCAGCGCGGGAACGGCCACGGCGTCCTGGTCGGCGTCCAGGCAGCGCTGGGTGAGTGCGGTGAGGACACCGCCGGGTCCGGCCTCCAGGAACGCGCTCACTCCGGCGTCGGCCAGGGCGCGCACGCCGTCGGCGTAGCGGACGGTGCCGCGGACGTGGCGCACCCAGTAGTCGGCCGAGCACAGCAGGCCGGGG
>NZ_JBEORT010000177.1:0-6355 GCF_040302425.1 Streptomyces sp. NPDC126497 | reverse complement strand
CACCCTCGACCGCTGGCGCCGGGCGGTCGCCGACTGGGCGCGCCGGCCCTCACGGCCGGTCCCCGACGCGGTCCGCGCCGGTCTGCGCACCGCGTGGGAGGACGATCTGGACACGGCCGGCGTGCTGGGCGTCCTGTGCGCGGTGGAGACGGACCCCGGCCTGGCGGACGGCGCCCGCTTCGAGACGTACGCCTACGCCGACCGGCTGCTCGGCCTCGACCTCACCCGCGACCTGGGAGCCCCGGCGTGATCGGACGGGCCGGGACCGCCGCGCCGTCCTCCCGACGTCGCCGACCGTGCCCCGGGGCGGACGCCGGCGGGCCGCGCGGGGACGCATAGGCTGGCCGGATGCAGGACGAGTACCGCACCGTCGCCCGCGCGGGTGTGCACGAGACCGAGATCAACCGCTCCCGCTTCCTGTGCGCCCTCGCCCCGGCGGCCACCGAGCGGGAGGCGCAGGACTTCATCGCCGCCGTCCGCAAGGAGCACGCCGACGCCACCCACAACTGCTGGGCGTACGTCATCGGCGCCGACGCCTCCACCCAGAAGGCCAGCGACGACGGCGAGCCCGGCGGCACCGCCGGCGTGCCCATGCTCCAGATGCTGCTCCGCCGCGACATGCGGTACGTCGTCGCCGTCGTCACCCGCTACTACGGCGGCGTCAAGCTCGGCGCGGGCGGCCTGATCCGGGCGTACGGCGGATCGGTCGGGGAGGCCATCGACACCCTCGGCACGATCACCCGCCGCCGCTTCCGCCTGGCCACGGTCACCGTCGACCACCAGCGCGCCGGCAAGGTCCAGAACGACCTGCGCTCCACCGGCCGCGAGGTCCGTGACGTGCGCTACGCCGAGCAGGTCACCATCGAGGTCGGTCTCCCGGACGCCGAGGTGGACGCCTTCCGCGCCTGGCTCGCGGACGCGACCGCCGGGACGGCCGGGTTCGAGCTGGGCGGGGAGGCGTACGGCGACGCGTGAGCGGCCCGCCGTGCACGGCCACGGGCGGACGGACGCGGGCCGGGGCATGACGGAGCGATACGGGAGCAACCGTCCGTGCCGTCGGGGTCGCCGGTTACGCTGCGGGAATCATGAGACTGCTGCACACTTCCGACTGGCACCTCGGCCGGTCCTTCCACCGGGTCGGCATGCTCGGTGCCCAGGCCGAGTTCATCGGCCACCTCGTCGGCACCGTGCGTGAGCGCGGGGTGGACGCGGTGGTCGTGTCGGGAGACGTGTACGACCGCGCGGTGCCGCCGCTCGCCGCGGTCGAGCTGTTCGACGACGCCCTGCACCGCCTCGCCGGCCTCGGCGTCCCGACGGTGATGATCTCCGGCAACCACGACTCGGCCCGCCGCCTCGGCGTCGGCGCCGGGCTCATGGGACGCGCCGGCATCCACCTGCGGACCGAACCGTCCGCGTGCGGCACACCGGTGGTGCTGTCCGACGAGCACGGCGACGTCGCCTTCTACGGGCTGCCGTACCTCGAACCCGTCCTGGTGAAGGACGTCTTCGGAGTGGAGAAGGCCGGCCACGAGACGGTGCTGGCCGCCGCCATGGACCGGGTCCGCGCGGACCTCGCCGCCCGCGCGCCCGGCACCCGCTCCGTCGTCCTCGCGCACGCCTTCGTCACCGGCGGCGAACCCAGCGACAGCGAGCGGGACATCACCGTCGGCGGGGTGGCCGCCGTGCCCGCCGGGGTGTTCGACGGCGTCGACTACGTGGCGCTGGGGCACCTGCACGGCTGCCAGACCCTCACCGAGCGGGTGCGCTACTCCGGCTCCCCGCTGCCGTACTCCTTCTCCGAGGCCGGGCACCGCAAGAGCATGTGGCTCGTCGACCTGGCCGCCGACGGATCCGTCACCGCCGAGCGCGTCGACTGTCCGGTGCCGCGCCCGCTGGCCAGGATCCGCGGCACCCTGGAGGAACTGCTCGCCGACCCCGCGCTGGCCCGCCACGAGGAGGCGTGGGTCGAGGCGACCCTCACCGACCCGGTCCGTCCCGCCGACCCCATGGCCCGGCTCACCGGGCGCTTCCCGCACACCCTCAGCCTCGTCTTCGACCCGGACCGGGCGGCGGAGGACGCAGGGGTCTCCTACGCCCGCCGCCTCGCCGGCCGGGACGACCAGCAGATCGCCGAGGACTTCGTGACCCATGTGCGCGGCGCCGGGCCCGACGCGCACGAACGGGCCGTCCTGCGGGACGCCTTCGACGCGGTCCGCGCGGACGACGCGGTACGGGAGGTGGCGCGGTGAGGCTGCACCGGCTGGACATGACGGCCTTCGGGCCCTTCGGGGGCGCCCAGAGCGTCGACTTCGGCGAGCTGTCCGGCGCCGGCCTCTTCCTGCTGCACGGCCCCACCGGCGCCGGCAAGACCTCCGTCCTGGACGCCGTCTGCTACGCGCTCTACGGCTCCGTCCCCGGGGCCCGGCAGAGCGGCCAGGGCATGGGCCTGCGCAGCGACCACGCGGCCCCGGGCACGCGCACCGAGGTCACCCTCGAGCTCACCGTCGCCGGACGCCGGCTGGAGATCACCCGGCAGCCGCCCTGGGAGCGTCCCAAGAAGCGCGGCACCGGCACCACCCTGGACAAGGCCCAGACCTGGCTGCGCGAACGCGACGCCGCCTCGGGCGCCTGGAAGGACCTCAGCCGCTCGCACCAGGAGATCGGCGAGGAGATCACCCAGCTCCTCGGCATGAGCCGGGAGCAGTTCTGCCAGGTCGTGCTGCTGCCCCAGGGCGACTTCGCGCGCTTCCTGCGCGCCGACGCCGAAGCCCGCGGCAAGCTGCTGGGCCGCCTCTTCGACACCCGTCGCTTCGCCGACGTGGAGAAGCGCCTCGCCGAACGCCGGCGGGCCGCCGAGTCCCGGGTGCGCGAGGGCGACGCCGGCCTGCTGGCCGACGCGCACCGGATGCAGCAGGCCGCGGGCGGCTCCATGGAGCTGCCCGAGCTGGCCCCCGGCGAGCCGGGACTGGCCGAGGCCGTGCTGGGCGCCGCCGCCGTCGCCCGCAGCACCGCGCGGGAACAGCTCACCGCCGCCCGCTGCCGCCTCGCCACCGCCGAGGCCGCCCTGACCGCCGCCGCCCGGGACCTGGAGGCCGTCCGCGAACGGGACCGGCTGCAACGACGGTTCGCCGAGGCCCGGGAGCGGGCCGCCCGGCTCGAGGAGGGCTCCGGCGCCCGCCGGGAGGCGCGGACCCGCATGGAGCGTGCCCGCAAGGCCGGGACCGTCGCCCCCGCCCTGGAGCTGCGGGACTCCGCCGAGGCCGGGCACCGGCGGGCGGCCGGTGCCGAGCTGCGCGCGCGTGCCCTGCTCCCGGCGTCCCTGGCGGAGGCGGGAGCGGCCGGACTCGCGGCCGCCGCCCGCCGGGCCGCCGAGGAACTGGGCGGGCTGGAATCGGCCCGCCGCGCCGAGCGGCGGCTGACGGAACTCCTCGCCGAGCGCGCCGACCTGGACCGCCAGGAACGCGCCGACGAGGAGGCGCGGGAGGACGCGGAGACCTGGCTCGCGGACTGGGAGCGGACCCGCGCGGATCTGCAGGCCGGCATCGAGTCCGCGCAGCAGGCCGCGGCGCGGGCCGGCGAACTCTCCGTGCGGCGCGACCCCGCGCGGCAGCGGCTGGAGGCCGCGCGGCTGCGCGACCGGCTCGCCGGGGACGCGGAGACGGCCGAGGAACAGGCCCGTACCGCCCGGGAGGAGGCGCTCACGGCGCGGCAGCGCTGGCTCGACCTCAAGGAGCAGCGCCTGAACGGCATCGCCGCCGAACTGGCCGCCGGCCTCACCGACGGCGAGCCCTGCGCGGTCTGCGGCGCCACCGAGCACCCCGCCCCCGCCCGCAAGGTCGACGGACACGTCGACCGCGAGACGGAGGAACGCGCCCTCGCCGGCCACCAGCGCGCCGACGACCTGCGGGCCGAGGCCGAGCGGCGGCTCGGCGCCGTGCGGGAGGCGCTGGCCGCGGCGAGCGCGGAGGCCGGGGACGCCGCCACCGAGCGACTCGCGGCGGAAGCGGACGCGTTGGAGCGGCAGTACGCGCAGGCCCGGGACGCCGCCTCCGTCCTGCACGCCGCGCAGGAGCGGCTGCGCCACGCGGAGCGGGAGCACGAGCTGCGGATCACCGCTCAGCGGGAGGCGGCCGTCCGGGCGGCCTCCCGGGTGGGGCACCGCGAGCGGCTGGACCGGGAACACGCGGCGCTGGAGGAGGAACTGGCGCAGGCGCGGGGGGACGCGGCCAGCGTGGCCGCGCGTGCCGCGCAACTGGAGCGGAGCGTCGCGCGGCTCACGGACGCCGCCGACGCGGCCCGGGCCGCCGAGGAGGCGGCCCAGCGGCTCAAGGAGGCCGACGCCCGGCTCGCCGACGCCGCCTTCCGGGCGGGCTTCGACACCCCGCGGGCCGCCGCCGACGCCCTCCTCGACGACACCGCCCACCGGGCGCTGCAACGGCGCCTGGACGACTGGCAGCAGGAGGAGGCCGCCGTACGGGCCGTCCTCGCCGAACCGGAGACCGCGGCCGCCGCCCGGCAGCCGCCCGCCGACCTCGCCACCGCACAGCGGACCGCCGAGGAGGCCGGCCGCAGGGTGCGCGAGGCGGCCTCCGCACGGGACGCCGCCGACCGGCGCTGCGCCGAACTGGACCGGCTCTCCGCGCGGGCCGCCGCCGCGGTGCGGAGGCTGGGACCGCTGCGCGAGGAGTACGACCGGGTGGCCCGCATGGCGGGGCTCACCGCGGGCACCTCGGCGGACAACGAGCGCAGGATGCGCCTGGAGTCGTACGTCCTCGCCGCCCGCCTGGAACAGGTGGCCGCCGCCGCGACCGTACGGCTGCACCGCATGTCGTCCGGCCGGTACACCCTCGTCCACTCCGACGACCGCACCGGCCGCGGCCGCAGCGGTCTCGGACTGCACGTCGTCGACGCCTGGACCGGACGGGAGCGCGACACCGCGACCCTCTCGGGCGGTGAGACCTTCTTCGCCTCGCTCGCCCTGGCGCTCGGTCTCGCGGACGTCGTCACCGACGAGGCGGGCGGGGTCCGGCTGGACACCCTCTTCATCGACGAGGGCTTCGGCAGCCTCGACGACCAGACCCTCGACGAGGTCCTGGACGTCCTGGACTCCCTGCGCGAACGCGACCGCAGCGTGGGCATCGTCAGCCACGTCGCCGATCTGCGGCGGCGGATACACGCCCGGCTGGAGGTGGTGAAGGGACGCTCGGGCTCGGAGCTGCGCCAGCGGGGGACCCGCTGAGGCCGGCTCACCGCCCCAGCGCGCGGCGCGGCAGCGGCGAGGAGTAGACGACGCTGGTGGTCACCGGGCCGAGGGCGCCGATCCGGCCCGTCACCTCCTCCAGGTGCCGCATCGAACGGACGGCGACCTTGATGACGAAGCAGTCCTCGCCCGTCACGTGGTGCGCCTCCAGGATCTCGGGCATCACGGCGACGAGGTCGTGGAAGGGCTTGTAGTTGCCGGTCGGGTAGCGGAGCCGCACGAAGGCCAGGACCGGCAGCCCGATCCGTTCCGGGTCCACCACCGCCGTGTAGCCCCGGATGACGCCGGCCTCCTCCATCCGGCGCACCCGCTCGGTGACCGCGCTCGCGGACATCGAGACGGCACGGGCGAGGTCGGTGAAACTGGCCCGTCCGTCCCGCTGGAGGACGTCGAGGATGCGCCAGTCGGTGGCGTCCGGGGAATACGCGGTCATGCCCGAGAAGTAGCAGGGGAATCCCGGCCGATCAAGGCGAAGGCCGGGATTCCCCGCTTCAGACCCGGATCCCGCGGGCGTAGTTTCTCTCCCGTGACCACCACCGTGAACTCCGTCCTGCGCGTCGCCCCCGCCTCCCCGGCCGAGGCCGCCGCCCACTTCCGCGCGAGCCTCGCCTTCCACACCGACGTCTCCGACGTGGCCGCCGCCCTCGCGGCCGGCGGCGATCCCGGGTTCGTCCTGGTCGACTCGCGTTCCGCCGAGGCCTGGGACCAGGGGCACGTGCCCGGCGCGGTGCACCTCCCCACCGCGCTGGTCCCCGAGCGGGCCGCGGAGCTCCTGGATCCGTCCGTCCCGGTCGTGACGTACTGCTGGGGCCCCGGGTGCGACGGCGCCGCCCGTGCCGCGCTCGCCCTCGCGGAACGCGGTTACCGGGTCAAGGAGATGCTCGGCGGATTCGAGTACTGGGTGCGCGAGGGATTCGAGTCCGAGACCCGGCGGGGCCGTGAGCGCCGCGCCCCCGACCCGCTGACCGCACCCGTGGACGCCGACGACTGCGGATGCTGAAGGAACCCGTCCGGCTCCGCCCACCGCCCTGACCGGCGACGCCCGCGGCCGCCGTCGCGGCCCTTCGTCCCGCGGGCCGCCGGGGCACGCCCGAG
>NZ_JBEORT010000176.1:0-6406 GCF_040302425.1 Streptomyces sp. NPDC126497 | reverse complement strand
GTCACGGCCCTTTTCTTTACCGCAGTGTTTCCTGAATGATTCCGATCATTTCACCGAGCCTTAGCCGGGTCGTTTTCCCGCAGCTGTGCCGAATCAGGCCCCTCACGTCGCGGTCCGTACCGTTCGTGCTGCGAAGGTCGCGTCCTGTGTGGCTCCACTGCACCAACGTAGGTCGTTTTATGTGCCGAACGGCCCGCCAGACACGCCGGGGCCGGAGCCCGGCCGGACGTTCGACACGTCGCGGGGGGCGTCGGCGGGCACGCCGTAGACTGGTGGATCGGCCCACACAGCCCCGTCGGCCGGTCCTCGTCCCCCACTCCTCACGTACGGGAAGTCGCAACGTGTCGCTCACGATCGGAATCGTCGGTCTGCCGAATGTCGGCAAGTCGACCCTGTTCAACGCCCTGACCAAGAACGACGTGCTGGCGGCCAACTACCCGTTCGCCACGATCGAGCCGAACGTCGGCGTGGTCGGCGTCCCCGACCCCCGCCTGACCAAGCTGGCGGAGATCTTCGGCTCCCAGCGGATCCTCCCCGCCACCGTCGACTTCGTCGACATCGCGGGCATCGTGCGCGGCGCCTCGGAGGGCGAGGGCCTGGGCAACAAGTTCCTCGCGAACATCCGCGAGTCCGACGCGATCTGCCAGGTCATCCGCGCCTTCAAGGACGAGAACGTCGTGCACGTCGACGGCAAGGTCTCGCCGAAGGACGACATCGAGACGATCAACACCGAGCTGATCCTCGCCGACCTGCAGACCATCGAGAAGGTCCTGCCGCGCCTGCAGAAGGAGTCGCGGATCAAGAAGGACGTCGCGCCCAAGGTCAAGGCGGTCGAGGAGGCCAAGGAGATCCTGGAGAAGGGCGACACGCTCTTCTCCCACGGCGTCGTCCAGGGCACCGAGCGCAACGAGCTCCTCCACGACCTGCACCTCCTCACCACCAAGCCCTTCCTCTACGTCTTCAACGTCGACGAGGAGGAGCTGACCGACGAGGACTTCAAGAACGAGCAGCGCGCGCTGGTCGCTCCCGCGGAGGCGATCTTCCTCAACGCCAAGCTGGAGGCGGACCTCGCCGAGCTGGACGAGGACGAGGCCCTCGAGCTCCTCCAGTCCGTCGGCCAGGACGAGCCCGGCCTCGCCACCCTCGCCCACGTCGGCTTCCGCACCCTCGGCCTGCAGACCTACCTCACGGCCGGCCCCAAGGAGTCCCGCGCCTGGACCATCAAGAAGGGCGCCACCGCCCCCGAGGCCGCCGGTGTCATCCACACCGACTTCCAGAAGGGCTTCATCAAGGCGGAGGTCATCTCCTTCGAGGACCTGGTGGAGACCGGCTCGGTCGCCGAGGCCCGCGCCAGGGGCAAGGCCCGCATGGAGGGCAAGGACTACGTGATGCAGGACGGCGACGTGGTGGAGTTCCGCTTCAACGTCTGACGTCCCGTCGGGAACCGTGCCCGGCCGGCGGGCCGGGCACGGGCTTCCGTCCGCGGGGAGACCTCGCCCCGCCGCGACCTCGGCATCCCGTCCGGGCCGGGAGCGGCGCCCCGTCCGGGGCCGCGGCGGGGAGGCGAATGTTTCGTTTCGTTCCGCGAATCATGCGCGAAGTATTGACGCCGTTCGTCGGTTCCCTATCATCCAAGTTGCTCGGTACTTCGACACTGGTTCGATATCACGAACGAGCCAGGGTCACCCCGCTCGTACGGCGGGAGGGGCTCCTCCGTGCCGCGCCCGCCGGGACGGCGGGCCGCACGGGGGCGCCCCACCCCATCTATGTCATGCACGCATCAAATCTGCTCCCGTGATCGCACGCCGACGACCGTCCGGCCGGCCTCCGACGAGGCCGGCCGGCACCACCTACTCATGGTTGAGGAAGTCCCCATGCGCAGAGGAAGTCCCACCCGCAGGCGCCCGTCCGCGGTGCTCGCCGCCGTGGTCGCGGCCCTGGCCGCGCTGGCGGCGATGCTCGTCGCCACCACCCCGGCCCAGGCCGCTTCCAGCGGCGCCTTGCGCGGTGTCGGTTCGAACCGGTGTCTCGACGTGTCGGGCGGCGCCCAGACCGACGGCACGTCCCTGCAGCTCTACGACTGCTGGGGCGGGACCAACCAGCAGTGGACGCTGACGGACAGCAACCAGCTGACCGTGTACGGCAACAAGTGCCTGGACGTTCCCGGCCACGCCACCACCGCCGGTACCCGGGTGCAGATCTGGACCTGTTCCGGCGGTGCGAACCAGCAGTGGCGGGTGAACTCCGACGGCACGGTCGTCGGCGTGGAGTCCGGGCTGTGCCTGGAGGCCGCGAGCGCCGGTACGGCCAACGGCACGGCGGTGCAGCTCTGGACGTGCAACGGCGGCAGCAACCAGAAGTGGACCGGCCTGACCGGGACGCCGCCCACGGACGGCACGTGCTCCCTTCCGTCGTCGTACCGCTGGACGTCGACGGGCGTGCTGGCGCAGCCGGCGAACGGGTGGGCCGCGGTGAAGGACTTCACCACCGTGACGCACAACGGCAAGCACCTGGTCTACGCCTCGAACGTCTCGGGATCGTCGTACGGGTCCATGATGTTCAGCCCCTTCACGAACTGGTCGGACATGGCGTCGGCCCGCCAGACCGGGATGAACCAGGCCGCGGTGGCGCCCACGCTGTTCTACTTCGCGCCCAAGAACATCTGGGTGCTGGCGTACCAGTGGGGTTCGTGGCCCTTCATCTACCGCACGTCGAGCGACCCCACCAACCCCAACGGCTGGTCCTCCCCGCAGCCGCTGTTCACCGGCAGCATCTCCGGCTCCGACACCGGCCCGATCGACCAGACCCTGATCGCCGACGGCCAGAACATGTACCTGTTCTTCGCCGGTGACAACGGCAAGATCTACCGGGCGAGCATGCCGATCGGGAACTTCCCGGGCAACTTCGGCTCGTCGTACACGACGATCATGAGCGACACGAAGGCCAACCTCTTCGAGGGCGTACAGGTCTACAAGGTCCAGGGCCAGAACCAGTACCTCATGATCGTCGAGGCGATGGGCGCGAACGGACGCTACTTCCGCTCCTTCACGGCCTCCAGCCTGAACGGTTCGTGGACCCCGCAGGCCGCCAGCGAGAGCAACCCCTTCGCGGGCAAGGCCAACAGCGGCGCCACCTGGACCAACGACATCAGCCACGGCGACCTGGTCCGCAACAACCCCGACCAGACCATGACCATCGACCCCTGCAACCTGCAGTTCCTCTACCAGGGCAAGGACCCCAACGCGGGGGGCGAGTACAACCGGCTGCCGTGGCGGCCGGGTGTGCTCACCCTGCGGCGCTGACGTGACCGGTCCGCGGTGACCGCCCGCTGACCGGCACCACCTCGAGGATCCCCGGCCGTACCCCGTCCGGGGATCCTCCCGTCGGTGGACCACCGGCGGCGACCGCAGCGGGACCGGGACGCCATGCTGGTGATCGCGGAACCCCGGGCGCGTTCCGCGGCGCCCGGCGACTCGAAGGGAACCTCTCTCCGTGCAGACGTACGACAACCCCGTGATCAGCGGGTTCCACCCGGATCCGAGCGTGTGCCGGGTCGGCGACGACTACTACCTGGTGTGCTCCAGCTTCGAGTACTTCCCCGGGCTGCCGCTGTTCCACAGCAAGGACCTCGTGCACTGGGAGCAGATCGGCAACGTGCTCGACCGGCCCGGGCAACTGCCGCTTCCCCTCCCCGGCACCAAGGCGTCCGGCGGCCTCTACGCCCCCACGATCCGCCACCACGACGGCCGCTTCTGGGTCGTCAACACCAATGTCGGAGGCGGCGGCAACTTCGTCGTCTCGGCCGAGCGGCCCGAGGGGCCGTGGAGCGACCCGGTGTGGATCGACCTGCCCGGGATCGACCCCGATCTGGCGTGGGAGGAGGACGGCACCTGCTGGTGCGCCTTCTCGGGGCCCGCGGGCGGCATCAACATGGCCAGGATCGACCCGGTCGGGGGGAAGGTGCTGGAGGGGCCCTTCGCCACCTGGTCGGGCAGCGGCCTCAAGTTCCCCGAGGCACCGCACCTCTACCGCATCGGCGACTGGTGGTACCTGCTGATCGCGGAAGGCGGCACGGAACGCGGCCACAGCGTGTCCGTCGCGCGCGGCCGCTCGCCGCGCGGCCCCTGGGAGGGCGCACCCGCCAACCCCCTGCTGTCCCACAGCGGTACCGCCCGCCCCATCCAGAACACCGGCCACGCCGACCTGGTGGAGGCTCCCGACGGCAGCTGGTGGATGGTGCTGCTCGGTGTCCGCCCCCGCGGCTTCACCCCCGACGTGCACGTGCTCGGCCGCGAGACGTTCCTGACCTCCGTGGAGTGGGACGAGGACGGCTGGCCCGTCGTCGCGCCCGTTCCCGAGCGCCACGCGGCCCCGGGCGGCGCCTGGCACCCCGTTCCGGCCCCGCCCGCCCGCGACGACTTCGACGCGCCCGCCCTCGCGCCGCACTGGATCTCGCCGTTCGCCCGCCCGGCGGGCTCCTGGTCGCTCACCGAGCGCCCCGGCCGGCTGGTCCTCAACGCCACCGGCCCCACCCTCGACCGTCCCGGGTACACCTTCGTCGGCCGCCGCCAGCAGCACCACGACTGCCGCGTCACCGCCGAGATCGACCCGGGTACGGGACGCGGCGGACTCTGCGTGCGCCTGGACGAGGCCCACCACTACGCGCTGGAGGTCGGGGGCGGGGAGGCCGGCGTCGTCGCCCGGATCGGCCCGCTGCGCCAGACCGTGGCGGCCCGGCCGGTCCCGCCCGGGCCGCTGACCCTCACCGTCACCATCCGCACGTCCGGCCTCGTGCCCGCCTCGCCCGAGCTCACCGACGGCGGCACCACGGGCCCCGACACCCTCGCCTTCTGGCTCGGCGACCCCGACGCCCCGGACGCCCGGCCGCTCGCCGAACTGGACGGCCGCTACCTGTCCACCGAGGTCGCCTGCGGCTTCACCGGCCGCGTGATCGGCATGTACGCCACCGAGGGCACGGTCGCCTTCGACTGGTTCGCGTACGCCCCGGCGGCCTCCCCCTGACGCCCGGCACGCCGCGCGGCTAACCCGCGACCGCCCGCAGGGCCGCCTCCCGCACGCGGGCGGTCGCGTGTCCGGGCAGGTACCGGCCGGCGTGCAGCCGGCTCGCGGCGGCGGTCGTGGCGTCCCTGCGGGCCCGGTCGGTGAGCAGGTCCGCGCAGTGCCGGGCCAGGTCCTCGGCGGTGTCGGCGAGGGCCAGGTGCTCACCGGGGACCACGTCGAGGCCCTCGGCGCCGACCGTGGTGCTGACCACCGGCACGCCGTGCGCGAACGCCTCGAGGATCTTGATGCGGGTGCCGCTGCCCACGCGCAGCGGCACCACGACCAGGTCGGCGGCGCGCAGGTGGGGCGCCATGCTCGGGACCGCGCCGGTGACCTCCACGTGCGGGCCGGCCAGCGCGGCGACGTCCGGGGTGGACGCGCCCGCCAGCACGACCCTCGCGTCCGGCACCCGCTCGTGGATCAGCGGCAGGATCTCCCCGGTCAGCCAGGCGGCGGCGTCCGCGTTGGGCGCCCAGTCGAAGGAGCCCTGGAACAGGAGGGTCGCGCCGCGGCCGGTGCGCGGCGGCCCCGGCGGGCGGGCGGGGTAGGTGTTCGGCACCACCACCGTCCGTTCCGTGCCCAGCCGGGCGGCGTCGCGGGCGCAGGCGACCACGGCCACGTCCGCCTCCCGCGCCACCCGCCGGTGGACGCGGTCCCACCAGGCGATCGAACGCCGGGCCTGCACGCGCTGCCACGGCGTCAGCGGCACGCCCCACACGCCCCGGCCGAGCCGCGCCCAGCGGCGGATCAGCACGTCCTCGAAGTCGTCCACGTCGACGACGGTGCGGCCGGTGAACCGGCCGCGCAGCGGCAGCCAGGCGCGTTCCCGGTTGAACCACACCAGGTCGTAGCGGGTGCCGGTCGACCACCCGGGCAGGACGGGCGCGAGCGTGCGCCGCTGGTGGGCGGCGTAGGCGGCGGACGGCCCGCGCGCGGCGATCTCCAGGAAGGCGCGGGCGCCCGTGTACGGCGTCACGGCGGCGACCCCGGTGCGGGCGAAGCGGACGGTCTCCTCCGGCGGCGGCACGGTGTCCGGCGGCGCGAGGAAGAGCGCGTCCACCGGACCCAGCGCGGCGAGCGCCCCGGTGACCAGGTCCATCCGCTGCACCGCCCCGCCGGCGGGGCGGCGGGGCAGGACGTCGCTGACGAACAACGACCGGATCACCGGACGGCCCTCCCGTCCGGCCGCGCCACCGGGCCGGCCTCCCCGCCGGGGCCGGCCCCCCGCGCGGGCCCCCCCGGCCCGGCCGCCCCCCGCCGGCCGCCCCCACCCCCCGCCCCCCCCCGACCCCGGCCCCCCCAACTAGCGGCGCACCCCCCCCCCGGGGCCCCAACAGACCACAAA
>NZ_JBEORT010000175.1:0-6607 GCF_040302425.1 Streptomyces sp. NPDC126497 | reverse complement strand
TTCACCCCCCACACGGCGGTGACGAGGACGGCGAGGAACACGTGGGAAGGACGCATACCGAGAGGATCACCGCCTGGGCCGGGTCCGCGCGTCACGCGGCGCCCCGCGCCGACGCGTCACTCCCTCAGCGCGTCCATCAGGGCCCGGAGTCTCGCCGACGCCGCCAGGTCCTCCAGCGTCACCGGCCTGCCCCGCGCGTCCGCGACCGGCAGCCGCCAGTTCGGGTACTGGTCCCAGGTGCCGGGCAGGTTCTGCGGGCGCCGGTCGCCGACGCCGTCGGGCAGCCAGACCCCGACCATCCGCGCCGGCGTGCGCATCAGGTACCGGTGGACGGCCTGGATCTCGGCCTCCTCGGAGGCGTCCGCCGCCATCAGCCCCAGCCGCACGAACAGCTCCCGCCACTCCGCCGTGTCGGCCGCGGCCTCCGCCCGCTCCTCCTCCAGGGGCCGCGTGAGCAGCCCCAGGCCGTCCCGGAGCTCCACGTGCTCACCGCCGAGCCGGGCGGCCGTCGGCGGCAGGTCGTGGGTGGTCGCGGTCGCCAGGCAGTCCGCGCGCCAGGCGTCCGGCGGCAGCGGGCGCCGGTCGCCGTCCCAGTCCCGTTCGAACCACAGCACCGACGTGCCGTGCACGCCCCGTTCGCGCAGCGCCTCGCGCACACCGGGCTCGACGGTCCCCAGGTCCTCGCCGATCACCGTCGCCCCGGCCCGCGCGGCCTCCAGGACGAGTACGGCGAGCATCGCCTCGGCGTCGTAGCGGACGTAGGTGCCCTCCGTGGGCGGGTGGCCCTCGGGGACCCACCAGAGCCGGAACAGGCCCATGACGTGGTCGATGCGCAGGGCGCCCGCGTACCGGAACAGGCCCCGCAGCAGGGCGCGGAAGGGGGCGTACCCGGCGTCGGCGAGCCGGTCGGGGCGCCAGGGCGGCAGACCCCAGTCCTGGCCCCGGGCGTTGAAGGCGTCCGGGGGCGCGCCGACGGACATGCCGGCCGCGAAGTACTCCTGCTGCGCCCAGGCGTCGGCGCCGCCGGGGTGGACGCCGACGGCGAGGTCGTGGACGATCCCGACCGGCATCCCGGCCTCGCGGGCGGCCCGCTGGGCCGCGGTGAGCTGGGCGTCGGTGAGCCAGACGAGGCGGGAGTGGAAGTCGACGCGGTCCGCCAGTTCGCGCCGGGCGCGGGCGGTCCCGGGCGACCGCGGATCGCGCAGCCCGGCGGGCCACCGGTGCCAGTCGGCGCCGTGGACCTCGGCGAGCGCGCACCAGGTGGCGTGGTCCTCCAGGGCCCGGCCCTGCCCGGCGCGGAAGGCGTCGTAGGCGGCGCGGCGTCCCGGCCCGAGGGGAACCTCGTGCACCAGTTCCAGCGCCTCCCGCTTGGCGCTCCACACGGCGTCCCGGTCGATCAGGGCGTCCCCCTCCAGCACCGCCTCGCGCAGTCGTGCCGCCCGCTCCAGCAGGGCGCGCACGCGGTCGCGGTCCTCGACGTACGCGAACTCGGGGACGTCCTCGATCCGCAGGTGGACGGGGTCGGGGAAGCGGCGGGAGGAGGGACGGTAGGGGGAGGGGTCGGTCGGCGAGCCGGGGACGGCCGCGTGCAGCGGGTTGACCTGGACGAATCCGGCGCCGAGGGCGCGCCCGGCCCAGCCGGCGAGTTCGCCGAGGTCGGCGAGGTCGCCCATGCCCCAGGAGCGGCGGGAGAGCAGGGAGTAGAGCTGGACCAGCAGCCCGTACGAGCGTCCGGGCGGGGCGGGCAGCCCGGGCGGGGCGACGATCAGGTGGGCGCGGGCGGCGCGGCCGTCGGGGGCGGTGGCGGTCACCTCGTGCACGCCGGGCGGGAGGTCCTCGGCGGTCGCGCGGGTCTCGCCCCGTTCGGTGACCACCTGCAGCCGGGTGCCCCCGGGGAGGGCGGTCAGGGCGGCGGGGGTGCGGGTGCCCCAGCCGACCACGGTGGGGGGCAGCAGCCGCTCGCCGAGTTCGCGTTCGCGGGCGGCGAGGGCGGCGCGGACGGCCTGCGGGGTGGCCGCGTCCACGCCGAGGGCGGCCAGCGCGAGGGCGACGGCGGCGGCCGGGGCCGTGACCGTGCGGTCCGGGGAGGGGCGGTGGGAGGTGGCGACGCCGTGCAGGGCGGCGAGCCGGGAGAGTTCCGCGGAGGGGGCTCCGGCCGGCCGTGGCGCGCCCACCCTAGGGCTCCGGGAGGTACTGCGCCGGGAAGGAGTCGAGTCCGGAGGAGTCCGAGGGGTCGGGGAAGGCGTCGGACTCGCTGGTCAGGGGGGCGGTGTCGGCGAGCGGCGGTTCACTGGTGAGGGGTTCGGCGTCGGGCAGCGGGGGTTCGCTGGTCAGCGGGACCTCGGCGCGGGCGCCTTCCGCGCCGAAGACGCAGAAGTGCGGCTCCTCGAAGTCCGCGGAGGGCTCCGCCGCGGGTTTGGACGGGACGGGGGAAGGAACGTAGGCGGGTGCAGCCACAGATGGCCTCCTCGTCGGGCACGGCGCGGATCACGCGGGGCGTGCGGGTCGTGCGGGTTATCCCGCAGCCCTACCCAGCGGGCGCGGCGGCAGACGCACAAAGCCCTCCAGCGTGATCCTGCTCACATCCTGCCTCCACCTTCCCCTCCCCCAAGGGGACAAACACGCCACAACGGCCACTCTCATTGACACGTTCGCCGCGGAGGTGGTGGGCTCGGGGTTCCCCGGTAACGGAATGGACACGGCCGCACCGGCCGCCGGGCCGGGTGGCCCGTCGAGCACCCAGGAGGCCCCGTGCAGCTGCGGCGTCGCAGGACGGCGAACGCCGGGAGTGCCGTCCTCGCCCTCGCCGTCCTCACCGGGGCCCTGGGCGCCGGAGCCCCGGGCGTCGCGTCCGCCGCCGTGGCCGCACCGCCCGCGCCGGGCGCCACCACGTCCCCGGCCGCCGGCACGGCGCGCACGGCGGAGCCGTCCGTGTGGCCGCGACCGCACTCCCTGCGCGTGAACGGCGCCCCGGTCGCGGTGACCGAGGCGGTCGCCCTGGCCACGGACGCGACGGCCGACGCGTACGCCCTCGACGCGCTCCGCGCGCTGCTGCGGGAGGCGGGCGCACGCCGGTTCACCGCCCCCGGCGCACCGGTGCCCGAGGGAGCGCTCGTGGTACGCCTGGAAACGGAACGCGCCCCGGGCGACCCCCGGCGCGCCCTTCCCGCCGGCGGCTACGCGCTGACCGTCGGCACGGGGGCCGTCTCCCTGACCGGCGCGGACGGCGACGGCCAGTTCCACGCCGTGCAGACGCTGCGCCGGCTGCTGCGCCCGGACGGCGCCGCCTTCACCGCGGCCGTCGTGCGCGACTGGCCCGGCACCGCCGTGCGCGGCGTCACCGAGGGCTTCTACGGCACCCCGTGGACGCACGGGCAGCGGCTGGCCCAGCTGGACTTCATGGGCCGCACCAAGCAGAACCGGTACCTCTACGCGCCCGGCGAGGACCCCTACCGGCAGGCCCGCTGGCGCGAGCCGTACCCGGCCGGGCAGCGGGCGGACTTCCGGGAACTGGCGGAGCGGGCGCGGCGCAACCACGTCACGCTCGGCTGGGCGGTGGCGCCGGGGCAGGCGATGTGCTTCGCCTCGGACGACGACCTGCGGGCGCTGACCCGCAAGCTGGACGCGATGTGGGCGCTGGGATTCCGCGCCTTCCAGCTGCAGTTCCAGGACGTCAGCTACAGCGAGTGGCACTGCGGGGCGGACGCCGACCGGTTCGGGACGGGACCCGGCGCCGCCGCCCGCGCCCAGGCGCACGTGACGAACGCGGTGGCCCGGCACCTGGCGGAGCGTCACCCCGGCTCCGCCGCCCTGTCCCTGATGCCCACCGAGTTCTACGAGGAGGGCCCCACGGCGTACCGGCGGGCCCTCGCGGAGGAACTGGACGCGGGCGTCGAGGTGGCGTGGACCGGCGTCGGGGTGGTGCCGCGCACCATCACGGGCGGTCAGCTGGCGGAGGCGCGGGAGGTGTTCGGGCACCCGCTGGTGACCATGGACAACTACCCGGTGAACGACTACGCCCCCGGCCGGATCTTCCTCGGCCCCTACCGGGGCCGCGAACCGGCCGTCGCCGCGGGCTCGGCCGCGCTGCTCGCCAACGCGATGGAGCAGCCCGAGGCGTCCCGCATCCCGCTGTTCACCGCCGCCGACTTCGCCTGGAACCCGCGCGGCTACCGCCCCCGGGAGTCCTGGCGGGCCGCGATCGCCGACCTCGCCGGCGGTGACGCCCGGCGCGGGGAGGCCCTGGCCGCACTCGCCGGGAACACCGCGTCCTCGGTACTGGGCGGCGAGGAGTCGGCGTACCTGCGTCCCCTGATCGAGGCGTTCCGGCGGGCCCGGACGACCGCGGGCGGCGACGGCGGGACGCAGGAGGCCGAACGGCTGCGCGCCGCCTTCACCGTCCTGGGCGAGCTGCCCGAGCGGCTGTCCGGGACCGGGCTCGCCGCCGAGGTCGGCCCCTGGTCCGAACGGCTGGCCCGGTACGGCGGGGCGGGCATCGCGGCCCTGGACCTGCTGCGCGCGCAGCGGGCCGGGGACGCGGGCGCGGCCTGGGCGGCGTACCGGCGGCTGGGCGAGTGGCGGGCGGGGCTGGAGCCGTCCCGGGTGACGGTCGGCGAGGGGGTGCTCGACCCGTTCCTGAGCCGGGCGCGGCAGGCGTACGAGAGCTGGGCGGGCATCGGCCACGAGCCGTCCGCGCGGTCCGGCGGCGACCGCACGCTGCTCCGCCTCCCGCGCGCCCGCGCGATGGACGCCGTGACGGTGCTCACCGAGCCGGGCACCGAAGGGGCCGTGGAGGTCCGGGTGCCGGGTGAGGGGTGGCGCCGCCTGGGCGCGCTGTCCGCGACGGGCGCCACCGAGCTGGAGCCCGGCGACGACCCGGTGGACTCCGTCCGGGTCACCGGCGCCGACGCCTCCCGGGTGCGGCACCTGGTCCCCTGGTACGCGGACGCGCCGGCCGCCTCCCTGGAGCTGTCCGACGACCGTGCGGACACCGACATAGGCGGCACCCGGCGGCTGACGGTCTCGGCCGGCTCGCTGCGCCCCGACGAGGTGCGCGGCAGGCTGACCGTGACGGCCCCCGAGGGGGTCGGGGTCCGGGTGCCGAAGGGCGCGCTGACCGCCCCGCGCGGCACGCCGGTGGAGGTGCCGGTCGAGGTGACCGTGGACCCGGGCACGCCGACCGGGTCGTACGACGTCCGGCTCGGCTTCGGCGGGGTGACCCGCACGCTGACGGTGCACGCCGTCCCGCGCACCGCCGGCCCCGACCTGGCCCGCACCGGGCGGGCGAGCTCCTCGGCCGACGAGACGCCCGACTTCCCGGCCCCGGCGGCGAACGACGGCGACCCGGGGACCCGCTGGTCGTCACCGGTCGACGACGACGCCTGGTGGCAGGTCGAGCTGGAGCGCCCGGTGCGGCTGGGGAAGGTCGCGCTGCACTGGCAGGAGGCGCACCCGTCGGCGTACCGGGTGGAGGTGTCGGCGGACGGCCGCGCCTGGCGCACGGCGGCGACGGTGCGGGACGGCCGCGGCGGCCGGGAGACCGTCCGCATGGACGAGCCCGGCGTGCGCCACGTCCGCGTCCGGGGCGAGAAGCGCGCCACGCGGTACGGCTACTCGCTGTGGTCGGTGGAGGCGTACGCGGTCGCCCGGTGACCGGTCCCGCCGGTGCCGTGAACCGGCGTCCCCGCGGCCGTCGATAGACGGGGTGTGAGACTGTTCCGCCCCGTGGGGGGCCATCGGGAGAAGGACGAGGGGGACTCCGACGCGGCGCTGCTCCGAGCGGTCGCGGACGGGGACCCGGCGGCCATGACCGCGCTGTACGACCGGCACGCCGGGTGGCTGTACGCGCGGCTGAGCCGGCGCTGCGCCGATCCCGAGACCGTGCGGGAGGTGCTCCAGGACACGTTCGTCACGGTGTGGCGGTCGGCGGACGCGCACCGCGGCGAGCAGGCCGGCGGCTGGCTGTGGACCATCGCCGCGCGGCGGCTGGTCGACGCGTACCGGGCGCAGGAGCGGGCCGCGCGACTGCGCACCGCGCCGATGGAGGAGGCGTGGGACGGCGGCGCGCCGGCCGGGGCCGCGTCGCCCTCCGCCGAGGACCGGGTGCTGGCGGGCCTGGAGTACGGGGACGTGGGGACCGCCCTGGACCGGATCTCGCCCGAGCTGCGGGAGGTGCTGCGCGCCACCGTCGTCGACGGGCTGAGCACCCGGGAGACCGCGCGGCTGCTGGGCATCCCGGAGGGGACCGTCAAGTCCCGTGCGACGCGGGCCCGCGCCGAACTGCGGGCGGTCCTGGCACGGATGAGCCCGTCCCCGATGGGAGGTCCGGCATGACCGGCTGGCACGCGTCCGACCACCTCGTCACCCGTTACGCCGACGGCTCACTGCCGGAGTCGGACGCGTGGTCGCTGGAGAAGCACCTGGAGTCCTGCGACGGCTGCGCGCGGCGCGTCTCGCGGGCGGTGGGCACCACGGCGGCGGGGGCGGTCCTGGCGGAGGTCCGCGAGGCGGTGCTGGCCGACGTCCGCGGGACGGTCCGGGCCGGCGCCGGCCCGGCGGCCCGGTCCGGGGCACGCACGGCAACGCCGGCCGGCGCGTCCGGAGCCGT
>NZ_JBEORT010000174.1:0-6642 GCF_040302425.1 Streptomyces sp. NPDC126497 | reverse complement strand
CCCCGGCCGCCGGCGGGTTGTCGGGCGGGGAGGCGGCCGGGGCCCCGGACGGCGCCTCGGGGCCGGGCGCGGACGGGGTGGGCTGCGGCGTTCCGGGCGGCGGCTCGGGCGGCGGGGCGTCCGTTCCGGGGGCGGTCGGGTCCTCCGTCCCCTCGTCCGGCGGCGGCACGGGGTCGTCTCCCGCGGCGGGGGCGGACGGGTCGTCGGGGGCCGGGGCGGAGGGCTGCTCCGGCGGGGGCGAAGCCTGTGCCGTGGAGGGTCCGGGACCGGCCGGGACGAGAGGTACCGGCCCGCCGGGGACGAGCGGGACCCCGGGAGCGAGGGGCGCGGCACCGGACGGGCCCTGCCCCGCGAGCAGCGGGACCGGCGGGGAACCCGGCCCGGCCGCGATTCCGGTGCCGTCCCGGGGCGGCGGTTCCCCGCCCGCGTCCTGGCTCTGCGGTGCGGACGGCGTGGAGTCGCCGGGCAGGGGCGGCAGGACGGCCTCCGGAGCGAAGGGCGTGGCTCCCATCAGGCTCAGTCCCAGCACGGCCAGGTACCCGGCCGCCAGTCCCGCCGCTCCGTACCCGGCACGCCGGAGCAGGCGCGCACGTCGGCCGGAGGTGTCGACGAACACGGGGGCGCCCCCGCCGTCCGCTGGACCGATCCCCTCATGTCCGGAATCAGCGTGATTCCGCATGATGTCAGACTACGCCGGGACCGCGCTCCCTACGTGGGCGATCCCGACGAGAACCGCCGCAGCAGCGGGGAGAGCACCAGCACGGACTTGGTCCGCTCGACGAACGGCTCGCCGGCGATGCGCTCCAGGACCCGTTCGAAGTGGCGCATGTCGGAGGCGAAGACCTGGGCGACCGCGTCCGCGTCACCGGTGACGGTGGAGGCGGCCACGACCTCCTGGTAGCGCTCCAGGCCCCGCTGGATGGTCTCCGGCGAGGTGTTGCTGCGGCAGTAGATCTCGACGAACCCCTCCGTCTCCCAGCCGAGGGCGGCGGGGTCCACCCGCACGGTGAATCCGGTGATGGCCCCGGTGACGCGCAGCCGGTCCACCCGCCGTTTCACGGCGGGCGCGGACAGGCCGACCAGCTGGCCGATGTCCGCGTAGGAGCGGCGGGCGTCCTCGGCGAGGGCGTGCACGATGCGTTCGTCGAGATCGTTCAGCACTGCGGGTGGTTCACTTCGCTTCTGGTGTGGCCGGGGTGGCGAGCCGGGAGCGGCGGTAGCCGTACAGGAAGTAGAACACGAGCCCGACGGCCATCCAGACACCGAAGACCACCCAGGTGACCGCGGACAGGCTGCCCATCATCCACACGCAGAACGCGAAGCCGACGGCGGGCAGCACCGGCGACAGCGGCACCCGGAAGGTGCGGGGCATGTCGGGGCGGGTCCGGCGCAGCACCACGACGGCGACGTTGACCAGCGCGAAGGCGAACAGGGTGCCGATGCTGGTGGCGTCGGCGAGCTGGCCGAGCGGGACGGCGGCGGCCAGTACGCCGCAGAAGAGGGAGACGATCAGCGTGTTGGCGCGGGGCGTGCCGGTCCTCGGGCTGACCCGGGCGAACGCCTTGGGCACCAGCCCGTCCCGGGCCATGGCGAACAGGATGCGGGTCTGGCCGTAGAGGACGGTCAGCACGACGCTGGCGATGGCGATGACCGCGCAGAACGCCAGCAGGGTGCCCCAGAAGTCCTGGCCGGTGACCTCGCGCATGATCTGGGCGAGGGCGGCCTCGGAGTCGGTGAACCGCCGCCAGGGCCTGGCGCCCACGGCGACGGCGGCGACCAGCACGTACAGCGCGGTGATGATGGCGAGCGACAGCAGGATCGCGCGGGGCAGGTCGCGCTGGGCGTTCCTGGCCTCCTCGCCGGCGGTGGAGGCGGCGTCGAAACCGATGTACGAGAAGAAGAGCGTGGCCCCGGCGGCGCTGACGCCGGCCATGCCGAGCGGCATGAAGTTCTCGTAGTTGCCGGAGCGGAAGCCCTGGACGCCGACGGCGCAGAACAGCACCAGCGCGCCGATCTTCACGAGGACCATGATCGTGTTGGCGCGGGCGGACTCGCGGGCTCCGCCCATCAGGAACGCCATGGCGAGCAGGACGACGATCAGCGCGGGCAGGTTGAAGACGCCCCCGTCGCCGGGCGGGGCGGACAGCGCGGCGGGGAGGGTGACGCCGATGGTGCCGTCGAGCAGTTCGTTGAGGTACTCGCCCCAGCCGACGGCGACGGCGGCGACCGACACGCCGTACTCCAGCATCAGGCACCAGCCGCAGACCCAGGCGATCAGTTCGCCCATCGTTGCGTACGCATACGAGTAGGAGGAGCCGGAGACCGGGATGGTGCCCGCCAGCTCGGCGTAGGAGAGGGCCGAGAAGAGAGCCGTCAGGCCGGCGATGACGAAGGAGAGCGTGACCGCCGGACCGGCCTTCGGGACGGCCTCGCCGAGGACGACGAAGATGCCGGTGCCGAGGGTGGCACCGATGCTGATCATGGTCAGCTGCCACAGCCCGAGGGAGCGCCGCAGGGAGCCGCCCTCGCCCTGGCCGCCCTCCGCGACCAGGCGTTCCACGGGCTTGCGGCGCATCAGGCGCGCGCCGACACCCGGGGACGGCGGGGCGGCGGTACTGCCGTTGTGCGGGGGTGCGCCTTGGTCGAGCACGCGCTGACTCCTTCGTCGCTGCCGGTCCTGCGCGGCGGGGACCGGCGGCGTCCCGCGACAGCGGGGACCCGTCGAGCGGGTCCCCGCCGCACTACGTACAGCGCGTAACCCTATGAGGTTGTTCGTTGCTCCTGAAATGCAGCAACCTTGCGCACCACCGCACGATCATTGCGTTTCCCGAGGTGAGGCGGGTTTTCGTTGCGCGGGCCCTGTGGGCCGTCGCACACCCGCCCCGCTCCCGGCGGGGGCCGTCAGGCCCAGCTGGCGTGCAGCGGCTTGCCCTCGGCGTAGCCGGCGGCGCTCTGGACGCCGACGACGGCCTTCTCGGCGAACTCCTCGAGCGAGCCGGCTCCGGCGTAGGTGCAGGAGGAGCGGACGCCCGCGATGATCGAGTCGATCAGGTCCTCGACGCCGGGGCGGGCCGGGTCGAGGAACATGCGGGAGGTGGAGATGCCCTCCTCGAACAGCGCCTTGCGGGCGCGGTCGTAGGCCGACTCCTCCGAGGTGCGGTTGCGCACGGCGCGCGCGGAGGCCATGCCGAAGGACTCCTTGTAGGCGCGGCCGCTCGCGTCGTGCTGGAGGTCGCCGGGGGACTCGTGGGTCCCGGCGAACCAGGAGCCGATCATCACGTTGGACGCGCCGGCCGCGAGCGCCATCGCCACGTCGCGCGGGTGGCGGACACCGCCGTCGGCCCACACGTGCTTGCCGTACTTCCTCGCCTCGGCGGCGCACTCCAGGACGGCGGAGAACTGCGGCCGGCCGACACCGGTCATCATGCGGGTGGTGCACATGGCGCCGGGGCCCACGCCGACCTTGACGATGTCGGCGCCGGCCTCGATCAGGTCGCGGACGCCCGCGGCGGCGACGACGTTGCCGGCGACGACCGGCACCTGCGGGTCGAGGTCGCGGACCAGCTTCAGCGCGCTGATCATCGACTCCTGGTGCCCGTGCGCGGTGTCGATGACGAGCGTGTCGACGCCGGCCTCCAGCAGCTGCTCGGCCTTGCCGGCCACGTCGCCGTTGATGCCGACGGCGGCGGCCACGCGGAGCCGGCCCCGCGCGTCGGTGGCCGGGGTGTAGAGGGTGGCGCGCAGGGCGCCCTTGCGGGTGAGGATGCCCGCCAGACGGCCGTCCCGGTCCACGGCGGGCGCGTAACGCCGGTTGGCGCCGTCGAGGGTGTTGAAGGCCTCGCGCGGGTCCGTGTCGGCGTCGATGAGGATCAGGTCCCTGGACATGACCTCCTCGAGCCGGGTGAAGCGGTCCACGCCGGACAGGTCGGCGTCGGTGACCACGCCGACCGGCCGGTGCCCGTCGTCCACGACGACGCCCGCGTCGTGCGCGCGCTTGGGCAGCAGGGCGAGCGCGTCGGCGACGGTCTGGTGCGGGGCCAGCACGATCGGGGTGTCCAGGACGTGGTGGCGGCCCTTCACCCAGGAGACGACCTCGGTGACGACCTCGATCGGGATGTCCTGCGGGATGACGACGAGCCCCCCGCGACGGGCCACGGTCTCGGCCATGCGGCGGCCGGCGATGGCGGTCATGTTGGCGACGACGAGCGGGATGGTGGTGCCCGTGCCGTCCGGGGAGCTGAGGTCCACGCTCTGCCGCGAGCCGACCGCGGAACGGCTCGGCACCATGAAGACGTCGTCGTACGTCAGGTCGTACGCGGGCCGGATGTCGTTGAGGAAACGCACGTGCTGCACATCCCAGTCGATCAAAGGTGGCCCCCGGGCAGGTCAGCCAGGGGGAAGAGCACGTACTTCATTGTCCCATGGCGACCGGAACGCCCGCCCCGGTCGGATCGTCCAGGCCGGTCGGAGCCCCCGCTCGGAGGATCATCCGAGGGCCGGGGTCGCACCGGGCGGGACGGTCCGTCCGCCGCCCCGGCCGACGACGCGCTCCGCGGCCGGGGGGTCCGGGCGTCCCGGCCGCGTGCGGGTGGTGGCCGGCGGCAGGCGGAGGGGCCGGGCCCGGCCCGGCGCCGTACGGCCGTGCCGTCGGGCCCGCTCCCGCCTGCCCCTCCGTCAGGGGCCGTCCGGGTCCGCGCGGTTGAGGGCGGACCGCGGAGTGGTGCCCGCCGTCATCAGGTAGTCCGCGGCCGACGTGTCCGTCACCAGGCTGGTGACGAGGCCCGAGCGCAGTACGGCGTCGATCGCGGGCCCCTTGCGCTGGCCGCCGGCGATCGCGACGACCTCCGGGACCCGGCGCAGCTGGTCGGTCTTGACCGTGATGCACCGCTCCCCCAGGTCCCGGCCGACCCGGCGCCCCTCGGTGTCGAAGAGGTGCGCGGACATCTCCGCGGCGACGCCGAGGGAGGCGTAGTGCGCCCGCTCCTCGTCGCTGAGCATGTCGTGCACCGTCGAGATGCCCGGCTCCCAGGAGCCGATGGAGACGCAGGCCACGGTGACCTTGTCGAAGTACTCGAAGGCCCGCGCGATCCCGGTCTGGTGGCGCAGCGCCTGGGCGGTGGCCGCGTCCGGCAGCAGCATCGGCGCGTAGATGGGGTGGGCGTCGCCGCCCGACACCTGCGCGGCGCGCCGCACCGCCTCCACCGAGCCGCGCTCGGCGGTCCCGGCGTCGTACACGCCCGTGAGCTGCACGACCGTGCAGGGCGGCAGCCGGTCCAGGGCCGCCGCCATGTGGATGGTGGACCGGCCCCAGGCCAGACCCAGCACATCTCCTTCGTTGACCAGCTCTCCGAGCAGGTCGGCGGCCACCTCTCCCAGGTTCTCGGGGTCCGGCGTCTCCTCGGCCTCGGCCGGGGACTCGACCACGACGGCGTGCCTGAGGCCGTAGCGGGCGCGGAGCGCGTCGGAGCGCTCGGCGTCCAGCTCGGCCGGCACACGGATCTCGATCCGTACGAGATCCCGTTCGAGGGCGGTCTCCAGGACCCGGGCCACCTTGAAGCGGCTCACGCCGAACTCCTCGGCGATCTGGATCTTGGATTTGCCCTCGAGGTAGAAGCGGCGGGCCATGGCCGCCGCCTGCACCAGCTCAGCGGGTCCCATCCGCATGGCTGACCGGCCCGCCGACATACCCGACACGGCGATCTCCTCACTGCTGTTCACACTCTGGATTCGCCGTTCATCCTTGCAGATCCGGCGCGGTCGATCAGCCCTCCCGGGCGCCGTTCATGTTCCTGACGCTCAGTGGTCGCATGCCCACGATGCCTTGGCCGTCGCGGCCTCCGCCCGGTTGCGCAGTGCACGTACCGCCTCGGCCGGGTCCGCCGCCCCGTACACGGCGGAACCCGCGACGAAGACGTCGGCGCCGGCGTCGGCGCACCGCTCGATGGTGGACGCCGAGACCCCGCCGTCGACCTGGAGCCAGAGCTCCAGACCGTGCTTGCGGATCAGCTCGCGGGTACGGCGGATCTTCGGCAGCATGATGTCGAGGAACGCCTGCCCTCCGAAACCGGGCTCGACCGTCATGATCAGCAGCATGTCGAGCTCGGGGAGCAGGTCCTCGTACGGCTCGACGGGGGTCGCCGGCCTGAGCGCCATGGAGGCGCGGGCGCCCTTGGCGCGGATCTCCCGGGCCAGCCGCACGGGCGCGGTGGCCGCCTCGACGTGGAAGGTGACCGAACCGGCCCCCGCCTCGACGTACTGGGGCGCCCACCGATCGGGGGCCTCGATCATCAGATGGCAGTCCAGCGGGGTGTCCGTCGCACGGGCGAGCGACTCCACGACCGGCACGCCGAGCGTGAGGTTCGGGACGAAGTGGTTGTCCATGACGTCGACGTGGAGCCAGTCGGCGCCGGCCACCGCCTTCGCCTCGTCGGCGAGGCGGGCGAAGTCGGCGGACAGGATGCTGGGACTGATCTGCGGGGCCATGCACCAAGACTGCCATGTCTCCCGGGGCCTGCGTGCGGCGGTGTCCGGTCGAGAGCGTCGCCCGTCGGCTGCGGGCCGTCCGTGCCCGGGTGCGCCCGGGCCGGCCGGAGCCGCGGACGCCCCCGCCCCGCCCCGCGCCCCGTCGCGGCGCCGCGCCGG
>NZ_JBEORT010000173.1:0-6756 GCF_040302425.1 Streptomyces sp. NPDC126497 | reverse complement strand
GCCGTCGGCGGCGGACGCCGTCACCCCGTCCGGGGGCACGGACCGCGGGTACGCGTGCCCGGGGCGATCGGGGACGTGCGGGAACCCCGCGCCCCGCGCACGCGGCCGGCCGGCCATGGACGCGGAACGGCGACCGCGGTCTTCCCTCACCCACGGCGGAGCGATCGGATCCGTCCTGGCCCCGGGGGCGCCGTGCGCCGTGTTCTTTGCGGCCGGGCGCACGGTGGGGCCGGTTTCACCGGAGCCGCGTCCGGGACGGCACCACCCCCGGGACGAGGCCTCGCACGGCGCGGAGCACACCCGATGAGCCCCGGATCCGGCACGGGCTCCGCGGCGCCCGCGGACACCTCGCCGGACGGGTTGCCGGCCCGGCGCCCCTTCCGGGGGCCCCGCCCCGCCCCTTCTCACACGGTCGCCCGGATTTTCGCCGCTGCCTTCCTGGCCGCCACCAGGACCGGGTCCCAGACGGGGGAGAACGGCGGGGCGTAGCCCAGGTCCAGGGCGGTCATCTGTTCCACCGTCATGCCGGCCGTGAGGGCGACCGCCGCGACGTCGACGCGTTTGCCCGCGCCCTCGCGGCCGACGATCTGGACGCCGAGGAGCCGGCCGGTGCGCAGTTCGGCGAGCATCTTCACCGTCATGGGGGCGGCGTCCGGGTAGTAGCCCGCGCGGCTGGTCGACTCGATGGTGACCGCCTCGAAGCGCAGGCCCACGCGGCGGGCGTCCTTCTCCCGCAGCCCGGTGCGCGCGATCTCCAGGTCGCACACCTTGCTGACCGCCGTACCGACCACGCCCGGGAAGGTGGCGTAGCCGCCGCCGACGCCCGCCCCGATGATCTGGCCGTGCTTGTTGGCGTGCGTGCCCAGCGGGATGTGCCGCTGCTGCCCGGAGACCAGGTCGAGGACCTCCACGCAGTCGCCGCCGGCCCAGACGTTCTCGTGCCCGCGCACCCGCATCGCCCGGTCGGTGAGCAGTCCGCCGTACTTCCCCAGGGGGAGTCCGGCGGCGCGCGCCAGGGACGTCTCCGGGCGCACCCCGATGCCGAGCACGACGACGTCCGCCGGGTACGCGGCGTCCTCGGTGGCGACCGCCCGCACCCCGCCGTCGTCCCCGGTGAGCAGCCCGGTGACCTCGGCGCCGTTCACCATCGTGATGCCCATGCCCTCCATGGCCTTACGCACCAGGCGCCCCATGTCGGGGTCGAGGGTCGCCATGGGTTCCTCGCCGCGGTTGACGACCGTCACCTCGTAACCGCGCTTGATCATCGCCTCGGCCATCTCCACGCCGATGTACCCCGCCCCGACGACCACCGCGCGGCGCCCGCGCGTCCGGGACAGCGTGTCGAGGAGGGCCTGCCCGTCGTCCAGGGTCTGCACGCCGTGCACCCCGGGGGCGTCCATGCCGGGCAGCTCGGGGCGGACCGGCCGCGCACCGGTCGCGATCACCAGTTTGTCGTACGACGTCCAGGACTCGGCGCCGGACTCGACGTCCCGCGCGCGTACCCGCCCCCGGTCGAGGTCGAGCTCCGTGACCTCGGTGCGCAGCCGCAGGTCGATGTCCCGCGCGCGGTGCTCCTCGGCGGTGCGCGCGATCAGCCGGTCCCGGTCGGGGACGTCACCGCTCACCCAGTAGGGGATGCCGCACGCCGAGAAGGAGGTGAAGTGGCCGCGTTCGAACGCCACGATCTCCAGCTCGTCCGGGCCCTTCAGCCGGCGGGCCCGGGACGCCGCGGACATCCCCGCGGCGTCACCGCCGATCACCACCAGGCGTTCCCTCGCACCGCGCGCATCGCTCATGTTCATGCGAACACGCTACGGGGGCCGGGGACTTCGGGCCCGCCCGAGGTCCTCTCAGCCCTCCCCGCCCCCGTCGGACGCCGGACGGGGCGCCGACGACGGCGCGGGCCGGGCCGCCGGCAGCGGGCCGAGGGCGGTCGTCACGGGCGCCGGCTCCGGCCGCCGCGGCAGCCGGGGGCGTACGGCCTTCCGCCACAGCAGGACGAGCAGCGCCGCCGCCACCGCGAACGGCAGCACCGCGCCGGACGCCACCGCCAGCCAGCGCAGCACCGTCACGAACGCGTCCCAGCCGCCCGCCAGGGCGTCCGTGAAACCGGGATCCCCGTCGTCCCGCGCGGCCTCCACCGGGGCCTCGGACAGGGACAGGGTGATGGTGGCCAGGCTCGTGCGGTCCTTCAGGGACTCCTGCCGGGCGAGCAGGGCCTCCAGGTCGGCCTGGCGGCTGCTCAGCTCGCCCTCCAGGGTGACCACGTCGCTGAGCCTGGTGGCCCGGTCCATCAGCTCCCGGATGCGGGCCACGCTGGCCCGCTGGGTGGTGATCCGGCTCCCCACGTCGACCACCTGGTCGGTGACGTCCTGCGCCTTGGCGCTGCGCTCGAGGAGCCTGCCCGTGCCCTCGAGGTCGGCGAGGACCTCGTCGTACTTCCCGACGGGCACGCGCAGCACCACGCGCGTGCGCTCGCGGCCCTCCTCGTCCCGCTCGGTGGTCTCCTTGCCGACGTAGCCGCCCGCGGCCCCGGCCGTCGTCCGGGCCTCGTCCAGCGCCTCGGGGACGTCCTTCACCCGCACGGTCAGGGAGGCGGTGCGGATGACGTGGTCCGCGGCGGCCTCCGACGGCGCGCTCGCCCTCGCGCCGTCCGCCGAACCACCGGGGACACCCTGCCGCGCGCCCTTCTCCGGGACCGCCTCCCGCCCGTACGCCGGCGCGTCGGCGGCCTTGTCGGCGGCCTTGCCGGCGGCCGCGGACCCGGCGGAGTCGTCGCCCGCGCCGCTGCACCCGCCGACGGCGAGGGCCGCCGCCAGCAGTACCCCGGCCAGGGCGTGGGCGGGTCGTACGGATCGTCGTGTGCGCATGTGTGGGACTCCCCCCGGTGGCGGTGACTGACGCTCCTTCGACGCGGGAGGGGGGCGGAACGTTGGCGCCGGACGGTCCCGATGCGGTCACGGTGGGGACTCGGTGGGGACTCGGCGGGGCCACATGGCCCTGGCGGGAACGCCGACGGCGTTTGAGAGGGTGGAGCCATGAGCGGATCACACACGGGCTCCCGGCAGCACGCCGTCGTCGTCGGGGCCGGAATCGCCGGGCTGGCCGCCGCCCACCGGCTGCGGGAGCACGGGGCACGGGTCACCGTGCTGGAGGCCTCGGACCGGGTCGGCGGCAAGCTGCTGCCGGGAGAGATCGCGGGCGCGCGCGTCGACCTCGGCGCCGAGTCGTTGCTGGCCCGCCGCCCCGAGGCGGTGGGCCTCGCCCGTGCGGTGGGCCTCGCCGACCGGCTCCGGCCGCCGGCCACCGCCACCGCCTCGCTGTGGACCCGGGGCGCCCTGCACCCCATGCCCAAGGGCCACGTCATGGGGGTGCCCGGCACCGCCGAGGCCCTCGCCGGAGTCCTGTCCGAGGAGGGACTGGCCCGCATCGGCCGCGACGCCGACCTGCCCCGCACCGAGGTCGGCGACGACGTGGCCGTCGGCGAGTACGTGGCGGCGCGCGTCGGCCGCGAGGTCGTCGACCGCCTGGTGGAGCCCCTGCTCGGCGGGGTGTACGCGGGCGACGCGTACCGCATCTCGATGCGCTCGGCGGTCCCGCAGCTCTTCGAGGCCGCCCGCACCCACACCTCCCTCACCGAGGCGGTCCGCGGGATCCAGGCGAGGTCCGCCGCCTCGGCGCAGGCCGGCCCCGTCTTCACGGGCATCGCGGGCGGAGTGGGCACCCTCCCGCTCGCGGTCGCCGACGCGCTGCGGGCGGACGGCGCCGAGATCCTCACCGGCACGCCGGTCACGGAGCTGCGCCGGGCACCGGAGGACGGCTGGCGGGTCGTCGCCGGGGGCCGCGTCCTGCACGCCGACGCGGTCGTCGTCGCCGTCCCCGCCCCGGCCGCCGCCGGACTGCTGCGCGCCGAGGCGCCCGGCGCCGCCGCCGAACTCGCCGGCGTCGAGTACGCCTCCATGGCGCTGATCACCCTCGCCTACCGCCGCGCGGAGACCGCACTGCCCGAGGGCAGCGGATTCCTGGTGCCGCCCGTCGACGGCCGCACCATCAAGGCGGCCACCTTCGCCTCCGCCAAATGGGGCTGGATCGCCGAGGAGAACCCGGACCTGGTCGTCCTGCGCACCTCCGTGGGCCGCCACGGCGAGACGGAGATCCTGCGCCGCGACGACGACGGCCTCGTGGAGGTCTCCCGGCACGACCTGAAGGCCGCCGTCGGCCTGGACGCCGTCCCGGTCGCCGCCCGCGTCACCCGCTGGCGGGACGGACTGCCCCAGTACCCCGTCGGCCACCACGCGCGCGTGGCCCGCGTCCGCGAGCACCTCGCGGGCCTCGCCGGGCTCGCCGTGTGCGGCGCGGCCTACGACGGCGTCGGCGTCCCCGCGTGCATCGCGAGCGCGTACGCCGCGGCCGACCAGATCCGCGGTGACCTGCGCGGTGTGCAGGAACTCACCGCCCACCCGGTGCAGAGCCTCCACGGAGGAGCAGGAGAATGAGGGACATGAGCGACGACGCCACCACCCCCGCCCCCGACCGGATCCCGAACAAGGGCAAGCTGGCCAAGGACCTCAACGAGGTCATCCGCTACACCCTCTGGTCCGTCTTCAAGCTGAAGGACGTCCTGCCGGAGGACCGCGCCGGCTACGCCGACGAGGTCCAGGAGCTGTTCGACCAGCTCGCCGCCAAGGACGTCACGATCCGCGGCACCTACGACCTGTCGGGCCTGCGCGCGGACGCCGACCTCATGATCTGGTGGCACGCCGAGACCGCCGACCAGCTCCAGGAGGCCTACAACCTCTTCCGCCGCACCGGGCTGGGCCGCGCCCTGGAGCCGGTCTGGTCGAACATGGCGCTGCACCGGCCCGCCGAGTTCAACCGCTCGCACATCCCGGCGTTCCTCGCCGACGAGACACCCCGCGACTACGTGAGCGTCTACCCCTTCGTGCGCTCCTACGACTGGTACCTGCTGCCCGACGAGGACCGCCGACGCATGCTCGCCGACCACGGCAAGATGGCCCGCGGCTACCCCGACGTGCGCGCCAACACGGTCGCCTCGTTCTCGCTGGGCGACTACGAGTGGATCCTCGCCTTCGAGGCCGACGAGCTGCACCGGATCGTCGACCTCATGCGCCACCTGCGCGCCTCGGAGGCCCGGATGCACGTCCGCGAGGAGGTCCCGTTCTTCACGGGCCGCCGCAAGGACGTCGCGGAACTGGTCGCGGGCCTGGCCTGATCAGGCGGCGGGCCGGTCCCTTCCGGCCCGCCGGTCCGCCGGCGCCGGCTCGGGTTCCGGGTGCGGCGCGCACCAGGCGCGCCGCCCCGGGACGCGCCCGTCCAGCAGGTACGCCTCCAGGTGGCCGTGGACGCAGGTGTTGGGCCCGCCCGCGAGGCCGTGGCTGCCGGCGTCCCGCTCGGTCACCAGCGCCGACCCCGCCAGCCGCCGGTGCAGCTCCAGGGCGCCGGCGTACGGGGTGGCCGCGTCCCGCTCCGCCGCGAGGATCAGCGTCGGCGGCAGCCCGCCGCCGTCCGCGCGCACGTCCAGCGGCCGCCGCCGGGGCGCCCGCCAGTAGGCGCACGGCAGGTTGGTCCACACGTTGTCCCAGGTCTCGAAGGGCGCGCGGCGCGCCAGCCGGGTGTTGTCCCGGTCCCACACCGCCCAGTCCTCCGGCCAGGGCGCGTCGTTGCACTCCACGGCGAGGTACACCGCCCGCGCGTTCTCGGCCTCCGCCGCCGCCTCCGGATGCTCCTGGGCCTGCTCGACCAGCGGCGCGGGATCGCCCTTCAGGTACGCCGACAGCGCGTGCGCGCGGTGCGGCCAGTGGTCGTCGTAGTACCCGACCCCCAGGAACGCCGCCTGCAGCTGCCGGGGGCCGACCTTGCCGCCGGCCGGCTCCCGCGCCAGCCGCGCACGGGCCCGCTCGTAGCCGCGCTGCACCTCGAGCGCCGTGCCGCCCAGGCCGTACACGTCGTCGTGCCGGGCGGCCCACGCCTTGAAGTCCGCCCAGCGGTCCTCGAACGCCGCCGACTGGTCGAGGTTGTTGCGGTACCAGATCCGTTCCGGGGCCGGATTCACCGCCGAGTCGAACACCATCCGCCGCACGTGCGAGGGGAACAGCGTGGCGTACAGCGCCCCGAAGTACGTGCCGTACGACGAGCCCAGGAACGTCAGCCGGTCCTCGCCGAGCGCGGCGCGCAGGACGTCCAGGTCACGGGCGTTGTTGAGGGAGTTGTAGTGGCGCAGCGCGTCGCCGTTGCGCTCGGCGCAGCCGCGCGCGTACGCCTCGGCCCGCGCGACGCGCTCCCGCTTGTACGCCGCGGTGGGGTGGACCGGCGCCTTCGCGGGGCCCTCGAAGAACGTCCCCGGGTCCGTGCAGGACAGCGGGGCCGAACGGCCCACCCCGCGCGGGGCGTAGCCGACGAGGTCGTACGCCGCCGCGAGGCGCTTCCACTCGGGCAGCGCGCCCATCATGGGGAAGTACATGCCGGTGGCGCCGGGACCGCCCGGGTTGTGGACCAGGGCGCCCTGCCGGGGCACCTCGCGCGTGCCGCCGTCGGGGTCCTTCCCGGTGGCGCGGGCGCGGCTGACGGTGAGTGCGATCCGCTTCCCGTCCGGGCGGGCGTAGTCGAGCGGGACGCGGAGCGTGCCGCACTCGACGGTGCCCGGGAGACTCTTTCCGCCGATACGGTTCATGGCAATGGCTAAAGTAGAGTGTGCCTCATGCGAGATTGAGCCGAAAGACATCGCTCCAGTGGCAA
>NZ_JBEORT010000172.1:0-6769 GCF_040302425.1 Streptomyces sp. NPDC126497 | reverse complement strand
CGTATAAATCACCTAAGGTAAATAAGGCATCATCTGTCCAGATCCCGTCTTTATATTCTTCCGTTACTTTTTTAAGGATATCAGCAGCTTTTTGACCCTCCAGCAGGATGTCCAGCAACCGCGAAGACGCCGCGGCCTGCTGCGCCGCATCCGGCAGGGACGGCGCCGCGGTGGCGATCACCAGCAGCACGTCCGAAACGGACACATCCGCCCGCAGCTCCCCCGCCGCTCGCGCCCGCTCCACCAACTGCCCTACGACATCGAGAAGTTCAGCCGCCCCCGCGTCGTCCGCCGCCGCGTCCGCCGACGCCTCCGGCACCAGCCGCAGCTCTCCCGCCGCCTGCGTCCGCTGCTGCGGCAACCGCGCGTGGTCCGGCAGGCCGTGTTCCTCCATCACGCCCACCCGCAGCACCTGCGGCGGCAGCAACCGCCCCGCACCGGACGCGACCGACGTGCGCAGGAACCGGGACAGCGCCGACCACGGCTCGTCCTCCTGGCCGAGCGCGGCCCGCGCCTGGTCGGTCAGCCGGGAGGTCTCCTCCTCGGCGATCCGCCGCACCAGGACGTCCTTGCTCGGGAAGCGCCGGTACACCGTGCCCACGCCGACCCGTGCCCGGCGTGCCACGTCCTCCATCGGCGCGCCGTAGCCCAGCTCGCCGAAGACCTCCCGCGCGGCACGCAACACGTGCTCCAGATTGCGCTGGGCGTCCACGCGCAACGGTGTCGTGCGCGCTCCGTCCGGGCGCCCGCCGCCCGTGGGCGCGCTCATCGTCGCGCCGGCCGCGAGAGCGGAAGACCAATGAGAGTCCTGAACATGCATGTGTGTTCCCCCGGTAATGACGTCTCCCCCCGGAGACTTCTCCCCGCCATCGATGGCCGGGGCGTGTGGAACAGGCCCTGCTTGCCGGTCCCGCCCGTCGCGAGCCCGATGAGCACATTCCCCCACCCCGTCGACAGACGAACATAGTTGAGAGGGAGTCAATTCAGAAGAGGCAGGTTCCGCACGGAGCGCCCCCCGATCGGAGTACGGGTCGTATACGTCCTGAATGCGGCCCGGAGCGGAGGCCGGTTCGCCGCCGCTGACCTGGGAGGATGCCGGGAAGACCGGTGAATCGGCCCAGCCGGGACGCGTAGGCCCTCCGGTCACACAATTCGTCGGGGCTGTGGACAAACGCAAGCGGCGGGTGCGTCATGGGATGGTGAAGGAACGTGCGCGCATTCTCGTTGTCGGCGGCGGCTACGTCGGGATGTACACGGCCCTGCGCCTCCAGCGGAGGCTGAAGCGGGAACTCGGACGGGGCGAGGCCGAGATCACGGTCGTCACCCCGGATCCGTACATGACGTACCAGCCCTTCCTCCCCGAAGCGGCCGCCGGTGCCATCTCCCCTCGCCACGTCGTCGTACCGCTGCGTCGTGTCCTCGACCGGTGCCACGTCGTCATCGGCGAGGTCACCGGCATCGACCACGCCGGGCGCACCGCCACCGTCAGCACGCTCGCCACCGGTGAGGAGGGCACGGGAGGGCGGCGGGTCGCCTACGACGAACTGGTGCTCGCCCCCGGTTCCGTGTCGCGCACCCTCCCCGTCCCCGGCCTCGCCGACCACGCCATCGGCTTCAAGACGGTGGAAGAGGCCATCGGCCTGCGCAACCACGTCCTCGAGCAGATGGACATCGCCTCCTCCACGCGCGACCCCGCCCTCCGGGACGCCGCCCTGACCTTCGTCTTCGTGGGCGGCGGCTACGCGGGCGTCGAGGCGCTCGGCGAACTGGAGGACATGGCCCGCTACGCCACGCGGTACTACCGCACCGTCCGGCCCGAGGACATGAGGTGGATCCTCGTCGAGGCGTCCGGGCGGATCCTGCCCGAGGTCGGGGAGGAGATGGGCCGGTACACCCTCACCGAACTGCGCCGGCGCAACATCGACGTACGCCTGGAGACCCGGCTGGAGTCCTGCGCCGACCGGGTCGCCGTGCTCAGCGACGGGTCGCGCTTCCCCACGCGTACGGTCGTGTGGACGGCCGGGGTCAAACCGCACCCCGTCCTCGCGGCCACCGATCTGCCGCTGGACGGACGGGGGCGACTGAAGTGCACCGCCGAGCTGGCGGTGGACGGGGCCGCGCACGCCTGGGCCGCGGGGGACGCCGCCGCCGTCCCCGACGTCACCGCGGGGGAGCCCGGGCGGGAATGCGCCCCCAACGCGCAGCACGCGCTCCGCCAGGCGCGGGTCCTCGGTGACAACGTCGTCCACTCCCTGCGGGGCGAACCGCTGGAGACGTACGCCCACAAGTACGCCGGTTCCGTCGCCTCCCTCGGGCTGCACAAGGGGGTCGCACAGGTGTACGGGCGCAGGCTCAAGGGCTACCCCGCCTGGCTCATGCACCGGACCTACCACCTCAGCCGCGTTCCGACCTTCAACCGCAAGGCGCGAGTGGCCGCCGAATGGACGCTCGCCGGGCTCTTCAAGAGGGAGATCGTCTCGCTCGGCTCACTCGAACACCCCCGGGCGGAGTTCGAACTGGCGGCCGGTGGAAAACCCTCTCAAGGCCCCCCGCGCAACCCGAAGGGGTCGTCCTGACCGGACCCAGGAACTCCGGCGACCGGCCCGGCGTCTGACGGATGCCGGCCCGGTCGGCACCCTGCCAGACTGGTCCACCACCGCGAGCGGGCCCGCCCGCCCCGGTGCGGCCCCCCGGGGCCCCGGCCGGTCCCGGCTTCCGGCCGCCGACAACTACACGAGGCAAGGATTCGTGAACTTCACGCGCTGGAGCGCCCGGCTCCCCGGAACGCAGCGCCGCGCCGCAGCGCGGAACGAGCACGCGGTCCCCCCGGACCGACGGGGAGAGGGCTCCGTGCCCGGGGCCCGCACCGAACACCTCACCGACGACGTACGGTCCGTGCCCGCCGTCGACGAGCTCGGAGTGCGCGAGGTCCTGGACCACGTCCCCTCCCTCGTCGCCCTGGTCCACGGCCCCGACCACCGCATCGCCTACGTCAACGACGCCTACACGGCGGCCTTCGGCGCCCGTCCCATCGGCGCTCCCGCGCGCGGAGCACTCCCCGAGCTGGAAGCACTCGGCCTGCTGCCCCTCCTCGACCAGGTCCTGCGCAGCGGCAAGCCCCGCACGGTGAAGTCCCGCAAGGCCCCCGACGGCCGCTCCTACACCTTCACCTGCACCCCGGTCACCGAGGTCGAGGGCTGTGGGGTGCTCGTCTTCGCCACCGACGTCACCGACCACGCCGAGGCCGCCGAACGCCTGCGCGCCAGCGAACGCCGCCAGCGCGAGACCGCCGTCACCCTCCAGCGCTCCCTCCTGCCCCAGGAGCTGGAGGAGCCCGACGACCTGCGCGTCGCCGCCACCTACCACCCCGGCGGCACCGAGGCCGCCGTCGGCGGCGACTGGTACGACGTGATCACCCTGGGCGGCGGCCGCACCGCCCTGGTCATCGGCGACGTGATGGGTCGAGGGGTACGGGCGGCGGCGGTCATGGGGCAGCTGCGGACGGCCGTACGGGCCTACGCGCGGCTCGACCTCCCGCCGCACGAGGTGCTCCAGCTGCTCGACGGCCTCGCCATGGAGATCGACGCCAACCAGATCGCCACCTGCGTGTACGCCATCCACGACCCCAACGAGGGCCGCTTGGTGTACGCCTCCGCCGGCCACCTGCCCATCCTGGTCCGCGACGAGAACGGCACCGTCCGGCGCGCCGACGAACCGACCGGCCCCCCGCTCGGCACCGGCGGCTGGATGCACGCCTCCGGCTCCGTCCCCCTCGGCCCCGGATCCACCGCCGTCCTCTACACGGACGGCCTGGTGGAGCGGAGGAACGAGGACCTGGACGAGGGCATCGCCGCCCTGGAGCGCGCCCTGGCCGGAGCCACCGGCAGCCCCCAGGTCGTCTGCGACCGCCTGGTCCGCTCGGCCGGCGTGACCCCGGAACACGACGACGACGTCGCCGTCCTGGTCCTCCAGCACCCCGCCCGCAAGGGCCCGGAGGGCGAGCTCTTCCGCAACGCCGCGCTGGAACTGCTCGGCGGGGTCGAGGCGGCCCCCCGGGCACGTGCCTTCGCCTCCGGCGTGCTGACCAGCTGGCGCTTCCCCGCCGAACTGCACGACCTGGGCGTCCTGGCCACCAGCGAACTGGTCGCCAACTCCCTCCAGCACGGCACCCCGCCCATGCGGCTGCGGCTGCGCCGCACCGACCGCCGCCTGATCATCGAGGTCACCGACGGCGACGACCACCTGCCGAGACGCCGCCGCGCGGAACCCGGTGACGAGTCCGGCCGGGGCATCGCCATCGTCGCGACGATCGCCTCCGGCTGGGGCAGCCGACGCACCCCGGGCGGCGGCAAGGCGGTCTGGTGCGAGTTCCTCCTGCCGAAGACGCCCGGCTCGTGACCGAGCCGGGCGTCCAGGAGTGGACAGGCGTACAGGGGTGGGGGTGGAGCGCGTGGATCAGGCGTGCGCCGGAGTCTGCCCCGCGGCCGCGCCCCCCTGCACCACCACACGGCTCCGCGCCACCGACGGCTGGTCCTGCACGTCCGTGAGCTGCCGCCCCAGCCGCACCGCAAGCACCGTGATGCCCAGCGAGAACAGCAGGAAGACCACGATGTACGGAGCGTGCAGCGAGGCGCCCAGCGGCCCGCCCACCGCCGGGCCCACGGCCAGCGCGAGCTGCTTCACCAGGGCGAACGCCGAGTTGTACTGACCTGCCATCCCGGCCGGCGCGAGATCGGCGACCAGCGGCGCGAGCGTCGGCGACAGCATCGCCTCCCCGAGTCCGAACAGCGCGTACGTCGAGACGAACGCGGCGGTCGCCATCGCCTGGCTCCCGTTCCCCAGCCCCGCGTACCCGGCCACGGCCCACGCCACGGCCCAGATCAATCCCACGGACGCGATCACGCGCGAGCGCTTGCGCCGCTCGACGAACCGGAGCACCGCGAACTGCGCGACCACGATCATCAACGTGTTCGCCGCGAGGGCCGTCCCCAGAGCGGAGGTGGAGATCCCGGCGGCCTCGACGCCGTACGCGCTCAGCCCCGACTCGAACTGCCCGTAGCAGGCGAAGAACAGCACGAAGCCCAGCACGCACAGCTGCACCATGGCACGGTTGCCCAGCAGCTGCTTCCAGCCGCCCTTGGCCGACGCCGCCGGAGCTCCCCCGACGCGGGGCGCACGCGGCATCCGCGCCGTCGCCATCACCACGACCAGCAGCAGGAACATCGCCGCCTCGATCGCGAAGAGGAGGGTGAAGGAGCCGGCTTTCGTGGGATCCACGAGGTGACCGCCGATGAGACCGCCGACGCCCAGCCCGAGGTTCTGCAGGAAGAACTGCATGGCGAACGCCCGTGACCGGTTCTCCATGGTCGAGCAGTCCACGATCATCGTCGCGAGCGCCGGCTGCATCACCGCCTGCCCGGCGCCCAGCGCCGCCGCCGACAGCAGCACGGTCGCCGCACCGCTCGACAGACCCAGGCTCAGCGCCCCGATCGCGGCCGTGACCAGGGCGACGAGCAGCACCGGCAGCGGGCCGCGCCGGACGATGGCCCGTCCGGCGAACGGCAGCACGATCAGCGCGGCCACGGCGAAGACGGCGAGTACGAGACCCGCCGTCATCGCCCCCAGTCCTCGTACCTGCGCCACGTAGACGTACAGATACGGGACCGTGAAGCCCAGCCCGAACGCGCTGAGTGCGTTGCCCACGTGGATCCGGCGCATCGCTGCGCCCATCGCCCTGGTCACGTTCACCTCTCTCAAGCAGTTAGGAGTGAAGAGTTAGAAGCTAAAGTTCGATGCTAAAGACTACATAGCGAAGGACTTCAAGGCAAAGAAGGGGCATGCCATACTGCGGCCATGGGCGACACCTCCGGCCTCGGCGAGCCGACACTCGAAGAGCAGATCGCCGCGTACCAGCGCGAGTTCCAGGACCTCGACCCCCAGGTCGAGAAGATCGTCAACGCACTGTCCCGTCTGAACCGCCGCATGAACGTCGCCTACGGCCGTCAGACCGCCGAGCTCGGCATCACCAACGCCGACTGGGAGGTCCTCAAGGCCCTCGTCCTCTCCGGCGCCCCGTACCGCATGGGCCCCGGCGACCTCGCCAAGCGTCTCGGACTGACCCCGGCCGCCATGACCCACCGGATCGACCGCATGGTCGCCGAAGGGCTGGTCAACCGGGAGCGGGACGAGAGCAACCGGGTCCGCGTGATCGTGGAGCTGACCTCCGCCGGCCGAGAGAAGTGGCTCGAGGCGATGCGCCTCGCCACCGTCTTCGAGGAGGATCTCCTCCAGGACCTCGCCCCGGACGAGCGGGCGACGCTGGGGGAGGTCCTCACCCGCCTCCTGCGCCGGGTGGAAGAGGCCCAGCCGGACGCCGGCGGGCGCCTCAGCGACCTGGACTGAAAGATCTTGGTCAGAGGTGCTTGACAGCCTCCCTGCCGGTCCGTAAGGTTCTTCGGGTTGCCGCGGGGCCGTAACGGTTCTTCGGCAGCGCCTTCCGCCGCGACTGCGGCACTCAAAACCCCAGCACAACCTCCCGGTGGGAATGATTTCGGCATGCTCGAAATTCAATTCCATCCCTCGATTTGAGGAACGGGGAGAGGGTCCGCTAAGGTTTGAGACGTCGGAACGGCCCAACGGCCGGGAAGACGAACCCCCCTGACTGGGAATCAGACCCGAAAGGATCTGATAGAGTCGGAACCGCCGGAAAGGGAAACGCGGAAGCGGGAACCTGGAAAGCACCGAGGAAATCGGGTCGGAAAAGATCTGA
>NZ_JBEORT010000171.1:0-6939 GCF_040302425.1 Streptomyces sp. NPDC126497 | reverse complement strand
CGCCTTGCATCTGCACGCACCAAGCCCCGCTCGGGTCGGCCACGACGCACCGTCGGTCGCGGCCGACCTGATCCAAACGAGAGGCCCTAGGGCCTCCGAGGAGCGCCCTTCCGGCGCACCGAGCCGGACGGCGGGTGGGCGCGGGCCGGGGGGTCCGGGGCAGAGCCCCCCCCCGGGGCCGGGGACGGGAAGGGGCGGCGGGGGCGGAGAAGCCCCTACGCCAGCCCCCTCCGGGCCACGGCCGGCTCCCGCTCCCCCGCGATGGCGGACACCATGTCCAGCACCTGCCGGGTCTCGGCCACCTCGTGCACCCGGTACACCCGCGCCCCCAGCCACGCGGACACGGCGGTCGTCGCCAGCGTCCCCACCACCCGCTCCTTGACGGGCCGGTCCAGCGTCTCGCCGACGAAGTCCTTGTTGGACAGCGACACCAGCACCGGCCACCCCGTGTCGACCATCTCCCCCAGCCGCCGCGTCGCCTCGAGACTGTGCCGCGTGTTCTTCCCGAAGTCGTGCCCGGGATCGATCATCACCGACTCCCGCGGCACCCCGAGCGCCACCGCCCGCTCCGCCAGCCCCACGGTCACGTCGAGGATGTCGGCCATGACGTCGTCGTACGCCACCCGGTGCGGCCGCGTCCGGGGCTCGGCCCCGCCCGCGTGGGTGCACACCAGCCCCGCGCCGTACCGCGCGGCGACCTCCGCGAGCCGCGGGTCGGCCCCGCCCCACGCGTCGTTCAGCACGTCCGCGCCCGCCTCGCACACGGCCTCGCCGACCTCGTGCCGCCAGGTGTCCACGCTGATCACGACGTCCGGGAAGCGCCGCCGCACCTCGGCGACGAAACCGACCGTGCGCCGCGCCTCCTCCTCGGCCGTGACCTCCTCTCCCGGCCCGGCCTTCACCCCGCCGATGTCGATGATCTCCGCGCCGTCCGCCACCGCCTGCTCCACCCGCGCGAGCGCCGGCTCGTCGCGGAACGTGGCGCCCCGGTCGTAGAAGGAGTCCGGGGTCCGGTTCACGATCGCCATGATCACCCGCTCGTGCGGTGCGAATTCCCGCTTGCCCAGCCTGAGCATCCCCTGTGACCTCTTCCTCGTACGATCCCGTCCCGGGCCGCCCCGAAACGCCCGGCGGCCCCGACTGCCAGACTCGCATGGCACGATCGGAGCCACACATCCGACTCCGACTCATCCGACCGTGGGGGCCCCGGCGATGGTTATGTTCCTGTTCCTGGTCGTGGCGCTCGCCGTCGTGGTCTCCGCGGTGACCCTCGCCGTGGTGGGCGGCGGCGACCAGGGCCCGCTGCCCGAGGCGGCACCCGAGCGCCTGCGGGACGCCCTGCCGCCGGACCGGCCGGTCAACCGCGCGGACGTGGACGGGCTGCGCTTCCCGCTCGTCGCCCGCGGCTACCGCATGGCCGACGTGGACGACGCCCTCGGCCGCCTCGGCGCGGAACTCGCCGAGCGCGACGCCCGGATCGCCGAGCTGGAGTCCGCGCTGGCCGGGGCCCGCGCCGCCGCGGCCCGGCCCCCCACGGACAAGCCGGCCGCGCCCCGGGAGGACGAGCAGCAGTGAGCGGGGAAGCAGCCGTGAGCGGGGAAGCAGCCGTGAACGGGGAGGCGGCCGCCCCCGCCGGCCCGGACGGGCGCCCGCGCTGTCCCTGGGCGCTGTCCACGCCGGACTACGTGACGTACCACGACGAGGAGTGGGGCCGCCCGGTCCACGGCGACGACGCCCTCTTCGAGCGCCTCAGCCTGGAGGCGTTCCAGTCCGGGCTGTCCTGGATCACCATCCTGCGGCGCCGCCCCGGCTTCCGGGCCGCCTTCGCCGGCTTCGAGATCGCCGCGGTCGCGGAGTTCACCGACGCCGACCGCGAGCGCCTGCTGGCCGACACCGGCATCATCCGCAACCGCGCCAAGATCGACGCGACCCTCGCCAACGCGCGCGAGCTGGCCGGATGGGCGCCCGGTGACCTGGACGCCCTGATCTGGTCCCACGCCCCCGATCCGGCCGGCCGGCCGGTGCCGAAGACCCTCGCCGACGTCCCCGCGGTGACCCCGGAGTCGACGGCCCTGTCCAAGGCCCTGAAGAAACGCGGTCTGCGCTTCGTCGGCCCGACCACGGCGTACGCCCTGATGCAGGCCTGCGGCCTGGTCGACGACCACCTGGAGACCTGCGTGGCACGCGGCGGCCGGTCCGGGGACTGAGGCGGGGGCCGCGCCTCAGCGGCCCAGGTACTTCGGCTTCTCCTTGTTCACGAACGCCTGCACCGCGATCGCGTGGTCCTGGGAGGAGCCCGCCCGGGTCTGCAGCTCGTCCTCCTTCTCCAGGGTCTCCTCCAGCGAGTGGGCCAGCCCGTACGCCACGGACTCCTTCAGCGCCGCGTACGCCACCGTCGGTCCCCCGGCCAGCGCCCGGGCCACCTTCTCCGCCTCCGCGCGCAGCTCCGCCGCCGGGACCAGCCGGTTCGCGATGCCCAGCTCGTACGCCTCCTGCGCGGAGACGTTGCGCGGGAAGAGCAGCAGGTCGGTGGCGCGCCCGGGGCCGATCACGCGCGGCAGCGTCCAGGAGACCCCGGAGTCCGCGGTCAGCGCCACCCCGGCGAACGAGGTGTTGAAGGCGGCCGTGTCCGCGACGATCCGGTAGTCCGCGGCCAGCGCGAAGCCGAAGCCGGCACCCGCCGCGACCCCGTTCACCGCCGCGACCACCGGCTTCGCGGCGCCGGCGATCGCCTTCACGATCGGGTTGTAGTGCTCGCGCACCGTGCTCATCGTCCGCCCCGAACCGGTCTCCCGGTCCTCGGCCAGCAGTCCGATGTGCTCCTTGAGGTCCTGCCCGACGCAGAACGCCCGGTCCCCGGCCGCGGTCAGCAGCACGGCCCGCACGGCGTCGTCGTCGGCGGCGGACCGGACCGCGTCCCGGAGGGCGGCCTTCGCCGCGACGTTCAGCGCGTTCATCGCCTCCGGGCGGTTCAGCGTGATCGTCGCGAGTCCGTCGCTCACCTCGTAGAGCACGGTGTCGGCCATGGCGTATCCCTCCGTGTGGCGGCTCGGGGCGTACCGGCGGGTACGCCCCCGTCTGCCAGACAGCATGACGGAGATCACCGGCCGTGGCGGACGGCCCGCGTGTGACCTGCGTCAAACGATTCCCGTCCGTTTCCGATCGGTGAGGGCGCGTGCGGTGGCGCAGTATCGCAGCCGCATCGCCGAATTGAGTGGTTTTGCTCAGGTGCGTTGCCCAAGCGATGCCGACCGATGTTGGTCATCGGGTCCCGCCATGCGGGATAATGACCTGGAAGCAATGTGTTCGATGCCGGTGGCGTGTGTCCTGCTTCAAGGACCGCAGGTGCCCTTCAGTGGGCCGTCGGCTTAGACGGTTGAGCTGGGTTTCAGGAAGGGGAACGAGCATGGCGGCCATGAAGCCGCGGACGGGTGATGGCCCGCTCGAGGTGACCAAGGAGGGGCGGGGCATCGTCATGCGCGTTCCGCTCGAAGGCGGCGGTCGGCTCGTCGTCGAGCTGACCCCGGACGAGGCCGACGCGCTCGGCGACGCCCTCAAGAAGGTCGTCGGCTGACGCGCAAGCGACCATACCCTTTCAGCCGCCCCGGCGCCGCACGCGGTGCCGGGGCGGTTGTTTCGCGTCCGGACGGGGGTCCGCGGCCGTGCTTTGCCGGTCAGCGCTTGACGGCGCAGAGGAGCCCGTCCCCCACCGGCAGCAGCGACGACACCAGTTCCGTGCTCTCGCGTACGGTCCGCACCAGCTCCCGCAGGCGCAGCACCTCCGTGGGCTGGGGTCCCGAGTCCACCGTGCGTCCGTTCGCGAAGACGCCTTCGAAGGCGACCAGGCCTCCCGGGCGCAGCAGGCGCAACGATTCGGCGAGGTAGTCCTGGTACTCCTGCCGGTCACCGTCGCAGAAGACCAGGTCGTAGCCGGCGTCCGCGAGGCGGGGCAGGACGTCCAGCGCGTGGCCCGGGATGAACCGGGCCCGGTTGCCGGCGAAACCGGCGTCGCGGAACGCCTGGCGGGCGGACTGCTGGTGCTCCGGCTCCTGGTCGACCGTGGTCAGCACCCCGTCCGGCCGCATCCCGTGCAGCAGGTGGATCCCGGAGACCCCGCAGCCGGTGCCGATCTCCGCGACCGCCTTGGCGTCCACGCTGGCGGCGAGCAGCCGCAGCGCCGCGCCCGTACCGGGCGACACCGAGCGCAGCCCCGCGTCACGGGCCCGGTCACGGGCCCAGTGCAGCGCTTCGTCCTCGGCGACATAGGCGTCGGCGAACGCCCAGCTCGTCTGCCGGTTGGCGGTAATGACCCTCTCCTGTCCCCGTGGATGCCTGGGCGTGACTGTATCCGTTGGCGCCGGGAACCCGCAGATGGGACCGGTCGTTTAAAGGGATGAGCAAGTGGCGTGCGCCGTGACGGGGGGCAGGCAGTGGACGAGGACGCCGAGCAAGTGCTGACGCAGCCGTACGAGCCGTGGCAGCCCAGATCAAATTCTCGTAAAACCGCTTATCCGGAGCTAACGGGCGAGGTGGCTATGGTAGGGGCTCCACTGGACACCACCAGAGCCGACAGGGGAGGTGCGGCTTCGCCTGTGGATCGCGCAGGAGTGCTGCGGCGCTTCCTCGGATCGGCGGGCAGGCCGAAATCCGTGAACGACACCGCTGCTGACCACGACCACGCCGGCGACCCGGCCCAGACCGCGACTTTCTCCACCGACGCGGACGGGCAGGCGTGGACTCCGCCCACCTGGGAGGAGATCGTCAGCATGCACAGCGGCCGGGTCTACCGGCTCGCCTACCGCCTCACCGGCAACCAGCACGACGCCGAGGACCTCACCCAGGAGGTCTTCGTCCGCGTGTTCCGCTCCTTGTCGACGTACACGCCGGGCACCTTCGAGGGCTGGCTGCACCGCATCACCACCAACCTCTTCCTGGACATGGTCCGCCGCAAGCAGCGCATCCGCTTCGACGCGCTCGGCGACGACGCCGCCGAGCGGCTGGCCAGCAAGGAGCCCTCGCCGCAGCAGGTGTTCAACGACGCCCACTTCGACGCGGACGTGCAGCAGGCCCTCGACACCCTGGCCCCCGAGTTCCGCGCCGCCGTCGTCCTGTGCGACATCGAAGGACTGTCGTACGAGGAGATCGCGGCCACCCTGGGCGTCAAGCTCGGCACCGTCCGGTCCCGGATCCACCGCGGCCGGTCCCAGCTGCGCAAGGCCCTCGCGCACCGCTCGCCCAAGGCGCGCGCGGAGCGCCGCTCCTTCGCGCCGCGTGTTCCCGCACTGGGAGGAGGGGGCGCGAGCGCGTGAGCGGTTCACGACCGAAGTCCTCCGAGGGACACCTCGCAGAGCAGCACCTGGGAGACCGACTCTCCGCCCTGGTGGACGGGGAGCTCGGTCATGACGCGCGCGAGCGCGTACTGGCGCACGTCGCCACCTGCGCCAAGTGCAAGGCGGAGGTGGACGCGCAGCGCCGTCTGAAGGACGTGTTCGCCCAGGCGGCGCCCCCGCCGCCCTCCGAGAGCTTCCTGGCCCGCCTCCAGGGGCTGCCGGCCGGGGGCGACCTCGGCGGCGGCCCGTCGCCGGGCGGCGGTGCGCCGGGGCGGCTCGACGGCGGCTCCGGGGCCTTCGGAACCAGGCGGAGCGAGCGCTTCGAGTTCGCGTACGCGCCCGTCCGACGGCACCAGCCCGCGCCGTCGGCGAGCGGCCGGGGCTTCGCCGTCCACGACGTCGGCCGCCACGAGACCGACCGGCACTCCTCACGCGGGCTGCGGTTCGCGTTCGTCGCCGCCGGGGCGGTGTCGCTGGCCGCGATCGCCCTGGGCGGAGTGACCGTGGGCACGCCCACCGACACGGAGGCGCGCGGCACGGGCAAGGGCAGCAACGTCACGCCGGCGCGCACGCAGGGCACGGGCGCGGCGGTGCCCGAGTCGCAGCGGCGCCGTGGCGCGGCACCGCTGCTGGGCCAGAGCGTGCCCGCGGACACCCCGGCCGCCCCGACCGCGGTCTCCGCGCCGCTGCTGCCCGGGGCCCCGGCTCCGGCGGAGCGCCACCCCACGCCGGGCGCACCGGTGACGGGCGGTGCGACGGTCCTCTCCCCGCTGATACGTCCGCTCACCTCGTCGCCGCTCGCCCTGACCGCGTGGACCGCCTCCGCCGGGCTCAGGGACCCCGGCCTCCTCACCGTGGGCACGGCGCCGGCTCCCACGCCCACGTCCCGCTGAACCGTTCGGTGTGCGGGGGCGCGCGAACCTGATTGAATCCGGGGGGCGCGCCCAGGCCCAGCCGGGCGCCGAGCCAGTAGTTTCGCGGCCGCCGCCGACGCGCGGCGCCGTGTCCAGCCGTGGGGAGAGCATGAACGAGGGGAAGCCGGGCCCGCCGGAGGAGGAGCCGGCCACGCGTCCCGGGGGACACGACGGCGACTTCGAACTCGCCCGACCGCACCGCGAGCGGGCCGCCGCCGGCGACGGCCACGGGAGCGACTACGAACCGGACCGCCCCCTGCGACCCGAGGGCTCCGGAGGCCGAACCGCCGAGCCCGGCTCCGGCGCCCCGGGGTCCACGGCGTCCGGCGCCCCCGCCGGCCGGACCGACGTCCCCGGCGGGCCCGCGTCTCCGGCCGCTTTGGCGTCCGGTGCGGCCGTTCCCGCACCCGCGGCCACCGACCCGCCGGTGGTTTCCGGGCCCCCCGCCCCCGAGCGGCGGAGCCCCCTGCACGACCCCGACCCCTACAGCACCCCGCCGTACGGCGAACCGGGCCCCTGGGCACCCGCGCCGCCCGTCCAGCACCCCGCCACGACGCCCGCGCACGGGACGGCGGTCACGGCCCCTCCCACGGCCCCGGGAGCGGGTCCCGAGCCGCACGGCGGCCCTCCGGCCCCGGCACCGCACGGCGCGCCCCCGGCGCCCCGCGCGACGGACACCGCGCCCCCCGGCGCCC
>NZ_JBEORT010000170.1:0-7120 GCF_040302425.1 Streptomyces sp. NPDC126497 | reverse complement strand
TCGGTGCCCGGGCGGGTGGGGTTCGGCGGGGGTGGCCGGTATGCGGTGCTGCAGGGGCAGGCGACGGACCTGGCGAACACCACGGTCTTTGCGAGTCTGACGGGTGGGGGTGTGCTGCACTTCATCGATGAGGAGGCGGTGACCGATCCGGCGGCGGTGGCGGGGTATCTGGCCGGGGAGGGGATCGAGTGTCTGAAGGCGGTGCCCTCGCATCTGGCGGCGCTGGGCGCGGCGTCGGTGGCGTCGGTGCGGTCGCTGGTGCTGGGTGGGGAGGCGGCCTCTGCCGGTCTGGTCGACGACCTGCTGACCACGGTCACGGGTGAGGCTGCGGCCGGTGAGCGGGTGGTGTTCAACCATTACGGGCCGACCGAGACCACGGTGGGGGTGGCGACCACTGCGCTGACGGTGCGGGATGTGGCTGCGGGGGTGATCCCGGTGGGTTCCCCGGTGGCGAACACGCGGGTGTATGTGCTGGACGAGCGTCTCCGTCCGGTGCCGGTGGGTGTGGTGGGGGAGTTGTATGTGGCGGGTGTGCAGGTGGCGCGCGGCTATGTGGGCCGGCCCGGGCTGACCGGTGAGCGGTTCGTGGCCTGTCCGTTCGGTGGTGCGGGTGGGCGGATGTATCGGACCGGGGACCGGGTGCGGTGGACGGCCGGGGGGCGGCTGGTGTTCGCCGGCCGGGCGGACGAGCAGGTGAAGATCCGCGGGTTCCGGGTGGAGCCGGGTGAGGTGCAGGCGGTCGTCGCCGCGCATCCGCTGGTCGACCGGGCCGCGGTGATCGCGCGCGAGGACACCCCCGGTGATGTCCGGCTGGTCGCCTACCTCGTCACCGACGACACCGACGACCCCGGCACCGCCGGGCTCGGCACGGCGGTGAAGGAGTTCGTCGCCGCGCGTCTGCCGGAGTACATGGTGCCTTCGGCGGTGGTCGTCCTCGATGCCCTGCCGCTGACCGGCAACGGCAAGCTGGACCGCAAAGCCCTGCCCGCCCCGGATTACGCGGCGGCGGCGACGGCGGGTGCGGGACGTCCACCGGCGACCGTGCAGGAGGAGATCCTCTGCCAGGCCTTCGCCCAGGTCCTGGGCCTGCCCGCGGTCGGCGTCGACGACGACTTCTTCACCCTGGGCGGGCATTCCCTGCTGGCCGTCTCCCTGGTGGAGCAGCTGCGCGGCCGGGGCGTGAGCATCTCCGTGCGCGCACTGTTCCAGACACCCACCCCTGCGGGCCTCGCGACAGCCGCTGGGCCGGCCGAGGTGGTGGTGCCGCCGAACCTGATTCCGCCCGGCGCCGAGCACATCACCCCGGACATGCTGCCGCTGGTCGAGCTGTCCGAAGAAGAGGTCGAGCGGATCGTCGCGGCGGTCCAGGGCGGCGCGGCCAACATCGCTGATGTGTATCCCCTGGCGCCTCTGCAGGAGGGGCTGTTCTTCCACCACCTGCTGCAGACGGACGGCGGCACGGACGTGTACGCGGCCCCGCGCGTCATCCGCTTCGACTCGCGGGAGCGTCTGGACACCTTCCTCGGCGCGTTGCAGCGGGTGGTGGACCGGCACGACATCTACCGCACCGCGATCGTGTGGGAGCAGTTGCGTGAGCCGGTCCAGGTCGTTGTCCGTCAGACCGAACTGCCCGTCCGCGAGGTCCCACTCGACCTGCAAGGCCCCGCTGCGGTGCAGCAGTTGGTCGCGGCTGCCGGATCGAGCATGGACATCGGCCGTGCGCCGCTGATCGACGTGCACATCGCCGCGCAGCCGGGCGAGGACGGTAGTTGGCTGGCGTTGCTGCGGATGCACCACCTGGTCCAGGACCACACCGGCCAGGACGTGCTGCTCGATGAGATGAGGGCGTTCCTGTCGGGGCAGGAGGAGTCCCTGCCCGAGCCGGTGCCGTTCCGCAACTTCGTGGCGCAGGCCCGGCTGGGTGTGACGCGCGAGGAGCACGAGCGCTACTTCGCCGGCCTGTTGGGCGATGTGGAGGAGACCACCGCGCCGTACGGCCTGCTCGACGTGCACGGCGACGGCAGCGGTGTCGAACGCTCCCACCTGGACGTCGACGACGAGCTCGGCCGGCGGGTGCGCGACGTCGCCCGCTCACTCGGTGCGAGCCCGGCCACCGTGTTCCACCTGGCCTGGGCCCGTGTCCTGGCGACGGTCAGCGGCCGCGACGACGTCGTCTTCGGCACCGTGCTCTTCGGGCGCATGAACGCCGGTGCGGGTGCGGACCGGGTGCCGGGGTTGTTCATCAACACCCTGCCCGTCCGAGTCCGTGTCGACGGGGTGAGTGTGGGCCGGGCACTGGAGGGCGTACGCGATCAGCTCGCGGAACTGTTGGTGCACGAACACGCCCCGCTGAGGCTGGCGCAGCAGGCCAGCGGCGTCCCGAACGGCAGCCCACTGTTCAGCTCATTGTTCAACTACCGGCATGGCAAGCGTCCGCAGAAGGAGACCGGCCCGAACGCCACCACCTCGTCCAAGGGCATCAGCACGGTGTACACCCGGGCCGCCACCAACTACCCGGTGGCGGTGTCGGTGGACGACCTGAAGTCCGGGTTCGGACTGAACGTGGACGCGGTGGGCCCGGTGGACGGGCAGGCTGTGTGCAGGCTGCTGCACACCTGCCTGGACAGCGTGGTGACTGCCCTGGAGCACGCCCCGGACAGCTCGCTGTCAGCGATGGAGATCCTGGACACGGCTGAGAGGGATCGACTGCTGGCGGACTGGAACGACACGGCGGCGGGAGGCGTCGAGTCGATGGTGCCCGCCCTGTTCGAGGCTCAGGTGCGTCGTACCGCGAGCGCAGTGGCCGTGGTCCAGGACGGTGTGTCGGTGTCGTTCGCGGAGTTGGAGGCACGGGCGAACCGGCTGTCACGCTACCTGCGGGCTCAAGGCGTGGGCCCGGAGTCGGTGGTGGGTCTGTGCCTGCCGCGCGGTGTGCAGACGATCGCGGCGATCTTGGGTGTGTGGAAGGCGGGGGCGGCGTACGTTCCCGTGGATGCCACGATGCCGACCGAGCGCGTCGCGTACGTCCTGGCGGACAGCGGTGCGGTGCTGACCCTGACCACGGGCGAGCTCCTCGAGTCTCTGCCGGCGAGCGGGCATCGACTGGTCGCGGTGGACGCACCGGAGTCGATGCAGCCGTCGACGGAACCGGAATCGTCGGCGGAGCCTGCGGAGCCGTTGCCGGGCCAGATCGCGTATGTGATCTACACGTCGGGTTCGACGGGGCGGCCCAAGGGCGTGGCGGTGACGCACGGCGGACTGGCGAACTACGTGACCACGGTGCCCGGGCGGATCGGGCTCGACAGGCCCGGTCGCTACGCGGTGGTGCAAGCCCAGACGACGGACTCGGGGAACACGTTGGTGTTCGCCAGTCTGGTCACCGGTGGTGAACTGCACATCCTGGATGAGGACACGGTGACCGATGCGGTGGCGGTGAGCAGGTATCTGACCGAGCACCGCATCGACTACCTCAAGGCCGTCCCCTCGCATCTCGCGGCGCTGGCGGCCGGACCCGAGGGCGCCGCCGGGGTGCTGCCGGGCAGGGCATTGGTGCTGGGTGGTGAAGAGGCCACGCCGGAACTGGTGACCGGCTTGCTGGCGGCGACCGGCGAGCAGGGAGTGTTCAACCACTACGGTCCGACGGAGGCGACCATCGCGGTGGCGACGGCGCGGCTGTCTGCGGAGGCGATCGGCTCGGGTGCGGTGCCGGTGGGAAGGCCCGTGGCCAACACACGGCTGTACGCGCTGGATGCCCGTCTGAAGCCGGTGCCGGTGGGCGTCGCGGGCGAGCTGTACATCGCCGGCGCACAGGTGGCGCGGGGCTATGTGGGCCGGCCCGACCTGACCGGCGAGCGGTTCGTGGCCTGTCCGTACGGTGGTGCGGGCGAGCGGATGTACCGGACCGGGGACCTGGTGCGCTGGACCGGGGACGGTCAGCTGGTGTTCACCGGTCGGGTCGATGAGCAGGTGAAGATCCGTGGTTTCCGGATCGAGCCCGGAGAGGTCGAGGCGGTGGTGGCCGCGCATCCGCAGGTGGCCCGGGCCGCGGTGATCGCACGACAGGACACGCCTGGGGACAAGCGCCTGGTCGCCTACGTGGTCCCGGCCGACAACGGCGGGATCACCGAGGTCCCCGTCGACGCCACGGCGGAGGCCCTGCCGCATGTCCTGCGCACGTGGGCGATCGGTCAGCTACCCGGCCACATGGTGCCCTCGGCCGTGGTGGTCCTGGACGCGTTGCCGCTGACGGTGAACGGGAAGCTGGATCGTGCGGCTCTGCCCGCCCCCGAGTACGCGGAGGGGCGGGGGCGCGGCCCGGCCACGCCACAGGAGGAGATCCTCTGCCGGGCCTTCGCCCGCGTGCTCGGCTTGGACCAGGTCGGAGTCGATGACGACTTCTTCGCCCTCGGCGGGCATTCGCTGCTGGCGACCCGATTGAGCAGCGAGATCAGAGAGGAAATGGGGACGGAACTGCCGATCCGGGCGGTCTTCGCTACCCCGACGCCGGCCGGGCTCGCGGTCTGGCTCGCACAGCAAGGTGACAGCCGTCGGAAAGCTAGGCCCGCGCTGCGGCCGATGCGCAGCCAGGAGGAGTCCTGATGATCCCGCTTTCGTTCGCCCAGCGTCGCTTGTGGTTCCTGGCACAGCTGGAGGGACCGAGCACCACATACACGAACCCGACGGTACTGCGCTTCCCCGAGGTGCTCGACCGGGAAGCGCTGGAAGCGGCGCTGCGGGACGTGCTGCAACGGCACGAGGTGCTGCGGACGGTGTTCCCGGCGCCCGACGGCGAGCCGTACCAGCGCATCCTGCCGGTCGACGAGACCGGGTTCGAGCTGGCCGTCGAGGAAGTGGCTCCGGATCACCTGACGGAGACCGTGGAGCAAACGGTGCGGCACGCCTTCGACCTGGCCACGGAGATCCCGCTGCGGGCCAGTCTGCTCACCGTGGGCCAGGACGGGTGCGTGCTCGTCCTGCTGGTGCACCACATCGCATGGGACGGCTGGTCGGCCGGTCCGCTGGCGCGTGATCTGTCGGTGGCCTACGCGGCGCGACGCGAGGGCCGGGCGCCCGAGTGGGAGCCCCTGCCGGTGCAGTACGCCGACTACGCCATGTGGCAGAGGGAACTGCTCGGTGACGAGGACGACCCGGAGAGCGTGCTGTCCCAGCAGGTCGAGTACTGGCGGCAGGCCCTGACGGGAGTCCCCGAGGAACTGTCGCTGCCGACCGACCGGCCGCGGCCGGCCGTCCCGACCCACCGCGGTCACCAGGCTGAGCTGGAGATCCCTGCGGTGGTACACGAGCGGCTCGTCACCATGGCACGCGAACGAGGCATGAGCCTCTTCATGGTGCTCCAGGCGGCACTCGCCGTGACGATGTCCCGGCTCGGCGCCGGCACGGACATCCCGATCGGTTCAGCCATCGCCGGGCGCACCGACAAGGCACTCCACGACCTGGTCGGGTTCTTCGTCAACACGCTTGTCATACGCACCGACCTCTCCGGCGATCCGACGTTCACCGAGGTGCTGGACCGGGTCCGGGAGACGAGTTTCGGCGCGTTCGAGCACCAGGACGTGCCCTTCGAGCGGCTCGTGGAGGAGCTGGCGCCGGCCCGCTCCCTCGCGCGGCACCCCCTCTTCCAGGTCATGCTCACACTGCAGAACGCCGGTCCGGCGAAGCTCGACCTGTCCGGTCTCAAGGCGTCCCGCATGACCCGCGGAACCACCGCGGCGAAGTTCGACCTGGAGGTCGCGGCTGCCGAGACCTTCGGTGCCGGGGGCGTGCCGGCCGGCATGCGTGGTGTGGTGACGGCGGCGGCCGACATCTTCGACGAGGAGACGGCCCACCAGATCGCGCGCCGCTGGGTCCGAGTCCTGTCCGCTGTGGCCTCGGACCCGTCGACGCGGATGAGCTCGGTGGAGATCCTCGACGCCGACGAGCGCCGGAAGGTCCTCGTGGACTGGAATGACACGGGGGTTGGGGGTTCGGGGTCGACGTTGCCGGAGTTGTTTGCGGCGCAGGTGGTGCGGACGCCGGGTGCGGTGGCTGTGGTGGTGGGGGATGTCGAGGTGTCGTATGCGGAGTTGGATGCGCGTGCGAGTCGGTTGGCGCGGGTGTTGGTGGCTGAGGGGGTTGGTCCTGAGTCGTTGGTGGGGCTGGCGTTGCCGCGGTCGGTGGAGTTGGTGGTGTCGGTGTGGGCGGTGTTGAAGGCGGGGGCGGCGTATGTGCCGATCGATGTGGATTATCCGGCGGATCGTGTCGGGTTCATGGTCGGGGATGCGGGGCTGGCGTGTGTGATCACTGCTTCGGGGACGGTTTTTCCTGAGGTGTCGGTGCCGTGTCTGGTGTGGGGTGATCCTGGTTTTGAGGGTCGGTTGGCGGGTGTGTCGGGTGAGGATGTCGCGGATGGGGAGCGGGTTTGTTCTTTGCGTGTGGATCATCCGGCGTATGTGATTTATACGTCGGGTTCTACGGGGCGTCCGAAGGGTGTGGTGATTTCTCATCGGAGTGCGGTGGGTTATCTGCGGTGGTGTGGTGAGGAGTATGAGGGGCTGCGTGGGGTGGCGGGGCTTCATTCGTCGGTGGCGTTCGATCTGACGGTGACGTCGTTGCTGGGCCCGTTGCTGGTGGGTGGGTGTGTGCGTGTGGTGGGGTTGAGTGAGGGTGTGGAGGTGCGGGAGGCGTTGTCGGGTGAGTGGGGTTGCACCTTTTTGAAGGTGACTCCGAGTCATCTGGCTTTGTTGGGTGAGCTGGGGCAGGGGCGTGGGTTGTCGGGTGATTTGGTGGTGGGTGGGGAGGCGTTGTCCGGTGAGGTGGTCCGGCGTTGGCGTGAGGTGAATCCTGCGGCCAGGGTGGTGAATGAGTACGGTCCGACCGAGGCGACGGTGGGGTGTGTCACGTATTCCCTTCGTCCGGGGGATGCTTTTTCGGCTGCTGGGGTGCCGATCGGTTCTCCGATTGCGAATACGCGGGTGTATGTGCTGGACGAGCGTCTCCGTCCGGTGCCGGTGGGGGTTGCGGGGGAATTGTATGTGGCGGGGGCGGGTCTGGCGCGGGGGTATGTGGGCCGGCCTGGTTTGACGGGTGAGCGGTTCGTGGCGTGTCCGTTCGGTGGTTCGTC
>NZ_JBEORT010000169.1:0-7204 GCF_040302425.1 Streptomyces sp. NPDC126497 | reverse complement strand
TGCCGTAGATACAGAAAAATGGTGCCTACACTTTGTTTCCTACCTACGCGCCTCGCCCGGCGCGCCGTCGGCCTGCAGGGCCCGGCCCAGCAGCAGCAGTGAACGGGCGTGCTCGGCGCGGGCCGGTGAGGCCGCCAGCCGGCGCACCGCCTCCCGGAGCGCGGCGGTTCCCTCCGGGCCGGGCGTGGCGACGCCGCGGGCCAGGGCGGCGTAGCCCAGGGCACGCGGGGTTCCCCAGCGTTCGGCGGGTCCGGCGCCGTGGCCGGCCACCGCCCGGGCCTCGTCGAAGCGGCCCGACTCCGCCAGCAGGCAGGCGGCGTCCAGCCACCAGGGGGCCAGGACCGGATTGACGAGTCCCGTCCGGTCCAGGGAGTCCCCGCAGGTGCGCAGCAGCTCAAGAGCGCTCTCCGGGTCGCCGCACTCGTACCGTGCCCGCGCCCGCGCCATGAGGTACCAGTGGTACTCCCAGGCGAAGGCCTCGATGCGCGGGCGCTTGATGGTGCCGAGCACCTCCTCGGCCCGGCCGGGCTCACCGTGTTCGGTGAGGGCGAGCGCGCAGGCGATCTGCGGCAGGACGGCGCCCTCGCCCCAGTTCCCCTCCCCGAGCAGGTCGAGGGCGCTCTGGGCGTCCGCCAGGGCCTGGGGGACGCCGCCCTGGTCGAGGTGGACGAAGGCGCGGGTGGAGAGCGCGAGGACGTACGTCCACACCGCCGCGGTCCGCCGGCTGTCGCGCAGCACCGTCTCCAGCGCGTCGAGCGCCTCGCCGGTCTCGTCGGCGAGGGAGAGCGCGAGGGAGGCGGGCAGCAGCGACCACGCGCCGGGTTCCGCGCCCGGGGAGCGCAGGGCGCGCCGGGCCTGGCGGACCGACTCGGCGGCGGAGCGGCCGTCCGTCGCGGTGAGCACGGCGAGCATGGCGAGCTGCTGGCGCTGGGCGAACGTGTCCCCGGGCGGCGGGGACAGCAGGGCGGCCCGCTCGCGCACCGCGGGCAGGGTGCTCTTCTCGTCGGCGCCGACGATCAGCAGGGTGGCCTCGGCCAGGGTGAGGAGTTCGCGGTCGGCGGGTTCGGGGGCGGTGCCGAGTGCGGCGTGAAGGGCGTCCAGGGCCTCGGTCAGTACGCGGGCGCCTTCGGGCGACCGCTGGACGCGCAGGCAGGTCAGGGCGAACCGGACCGCGATCGTCGCACGGGTGCGGACGTCTCCGGTGAGGGCCAGTGCCTCGTGCAGCAGGGTCAGGGAGCGGGCCGGGTCCGTCTCGGAGAGGACTCCGGCGAGCCGCATCCGGATCTCCGGTGTGCCGGGCCCGGCCTCCATGACGCGCTCCAGGTAGCGGGCGGCGGCCTCCGGGGCCCCTCGCTGCTCCGCCTGCGCGGCGGCGTCCAGGAGGACGGCGGTCATCCACGGCCGGTCGGCTCGCGGGAGGAGCAGCAGCTGGCCCGCTATCTGCTCGGGGGACCGCCCGACGTCGCTGAGCAGTTGGGCGGCCCGGGTACGCAGATCGGCGAGGGCCGCGGAACCGACCCTGGAGAGGACCGCGGCACGCACCAGGTCGTGCGCCAGTTCCATCCGGTCGGGCTGGACGAGGGCGGAGCGGCGCAGGACGTCCACGGCCTCCTCGGCCTGCACGACGGACACCCCGGCGAGGGCGGCGAGGTGTTCGGGCCGTTCCGGGCCGAGCACGGCCAGGGCCCGGGCCACCTCGCGCACTCCGGCCGGCTGGCCCTCCAGTGCCTCGCGCACGGAGGCGGCGACGGCCCGCCCGCCGAGCTCGGTGACCCGCCGGGCGCCCGCGTCGTCGGGACTCACCCCGGTGGTACGCAACTTGTGCAGGATCCGCTGGAGTTCCAGGGGACTGCCACCGGTCACGGCGGTGAGGGCGCCGACGAAGGACGGCTGCGGCGGAGCCTCGGGGAAGGTCTGGCGGACGAGTGTCTCGACGTCGCGGGCCGAGAGTGCCGGCACGTGCAGCGCCAGGGACCGGTGGTGGGCCACCAGGTCGGCCAGGGCCGGGCCGGCCGTACGCTCGGAGGCGGTGCGCCGGGCGAGCACGACGAGCAGCGGCATTCCGTCGGCACGGCGCAGGAGGAAGTCGAGCCAGCGCAGGGACCGCTCGTCGCACCAGTGGACGTCGTCGAGGGCCAGCGCCAGGGGGCGGTCCGCCATGAGACCGGCGGCGAGCCAGTACAGGCCGTTCAGCGCGGGGTAGGTGGCACCGGGCGCGGTGTCCCCGTCGACGCGGTCGGGGGCGAGGGCGGGCAGGGCGTGGCGGGCGTTCCCGGCCAGCAGCGACGAGGCACGGCCGCGGCGGGCGGTGAGGTTGAGCGGTCCGAACAGGGCGCGTACACCGCTGTACCCGCTGCCGGAGTCGATCGCCCTGCAGGCCCCGTACAACACGGTCATGCCGTCGCAGGGTCCGCCGTCGTCGAGCGCGGCCCGCAGCAGTGAGGTCTTGCCGACTCCCGCCGGACCGTCGAGGACGATCAGCTGGGGCTGCCCGGCACAGGCGGCGGCGGCTTTGGCGGCGAGCTTCCCCAGGTGGGCCTCGCGGCCGATCAGGGGATGGGACGGGCCGGCGGCCCGTGCCCGGTTCGTCACGTGGTCTCCCTTGCGTCGTGCTGAGCCGGGACAACGCTCCGATGGGCAGCCCTCCGTCGTCGGCAGAGACGGAACGCTCGGTGCGCCCACCGTACAGGTAACTCCTGGTCCCCCGGCCCAGGTTCGCCCCGTGCCTCGCGTCCGGTGTCCCGTCCGGCCGCGCGGGGCAAGTCTAAGGATTTCCTGGTTACGGCCGTGAGATCAAGGTGGGGTGCGGCCGGCGCCGCCCGATCCGGGCCCCGGCCGACGGGCCGCACACGGACAACCCCGTCCCGCCTGTCCGCCTGCCGGTCGTGCCCGCGCGGCCGGTCGACGGCTCCGGCGGTCACCTCGTGAAAGGGCCCTCATGGACTCCGCCGCCCGGCCGATCCTCTTCGTCGGTCTCCCCGAGAGCGGACTGCTCAACCCGTTGCTGGTGCTGGCCGGGGAACTGGCCCGGCGTGGCGTGCCCGACCTGTGGTTCGCCACCGACGAGCACCGGCGGGACGACGTGGCGGCGCTGGCCGCCGACTCCGCGGTGTCGTTCGCCTCGCTGGGTGAGGTGGTGTCCGAGCTGTCGGCGGTGACCTGGGACGACGCCGTGTACCGGGAGGTCACGCAGTCCTCGCGGTTCAAGGCGCACCGCGCCGTGGTCCGGCAGTCGTACAGGCCGACGCTCCAGGCGCGCAAGTACCGCGCCCTGGAGAAGGTGGTCGAGGAGGTGAGGCCGGCGCTGATGGTGATCGACTGCGTGAGCGGCTTCGGTGTCGACCTGGCGCTCGCCCACCGCATTCCGTACGTGCTGTCGGTGCCCTTCGTCCCGAGCAACGTGCTGACCTCGCACAACCCGTTCGGCGCGTCCTACACCCCGAAGAACTTCCCGGTCCCCAACTCCGGCCTGCCGCTGGAGATGACCCCCCGGCAGAGGCTGGCGAACACACTGTTCAAGTGGCGGACGCTCCTCATGTTCCTGCACCCGTCGATGGGCAGGGCGCTCAAGGAGGACGCCGCGATCCGCAAGGAGCTCGGCATCGCCCCGCCCAACTCCATGACCCGGGTGGACGCGGCCGAGATGGTGCTGTGCTCCTCCGTCCGGGAGCTGGACTACCCCTTCGACGTCCCGGAGAAGCTCCGCCTGGTGGGCGCCCTGCTGCCGCCGCTGCCGGAGTGCCCGGACGAGGAGGACCTCAGCGGCTGGCTGGACCGGCAGTCCTCGGTGGTCTACATGGGCTTCGGCACCATCACCCGGCTGACCCGCGAGGAGGTCGCGGCGCTGGTGGAGGTGGCCCGCCGGATGTCGGACCGCCACCAGTTCCTGTGGAAGCTCCCGGAGGAGCAGCAGCACCTGCTGCCGCCGGCCGGCTCGCTGCCCGGCAACCTGCGGGTGGAGAGCTGGGTGCCGTCCCAGCTGGACGTGCTGGCCCACCCGAAGGTGTCGGTGTTCTTCTCGCACGGCGGCGGCAACGCCTATCACGAGGGTGTCTACTTCGGTAAGCCGCAGGTGGTGCGGCCGCTGTGGGTGGACTGCTTCGACCAGGCGGTGCGCGGCCGTGACTTCGGCATCAGCCTGACCCTGGACCGGCCGGGGACCGTCGACCCGGACGACGTCGTCGACAAGATCACCCGGGTCGTCGAGGACCCGTCCTTCCGCGAGCGGGCGGAGCGGCTGGGCGCGCTCCAGCGGGCGGCCGGCGGGCGCAAGGCCGCGGCCGACCTGGTCCTGGGCCTGCTGCCGACACCATGACGCCGGACCGCCCGCCGGCCGGTGCGCGGCCGGCCGTCCCCTCCTCCCAGCCACCGCACGCACCATCGCAGCGAGGACGCATGTCTTTCACCCACCCCGTCTCCCGGCCCGCCCTCGACGGGCGCGAACTCGAGTACGTCACCGACGCCGTCACCGGCGGCTGGATCTCCTCGCAGGGCCCCTACGTGCGGCGCTTCGAGGAGGCCTTCGCCGAGTGGAACGGCGTGGCGCACGGCGTCGCCTGTTCCTCCGGCACGGCCGCGCTGACCCTGGCGCTGCGCGCGCTGGGCATCGGTCCCGGCGACGAGGTGATCGTGCCGGAGTTCACCATGGTGGCCTCGGCCTGGGCGGTGACGTACACCGGGGCGAGACCCGTCTTCGTGGACTGCGGCGACGACCTGAACATCGACGTCTCCCTGATCGAGGAGAAGATCACCCCGCGCACCAGGGCGCTGATGCCGGTGCACGTCTACGGGCGCCGCTGCGACATGGACGCGGTGATGGACATCGCGCACCAGTACAACCTGCGGGTGGTCGAGGACTCGGCGGAGGCGCACGGGGTGCGGCCGGTCGGGGACGTCGCGTGCTTCTCGCTCTTCGCCAACAAGATCATCACAGCGGGCGAGGGCGGGATCTGCCTCACCGACGATCCGCGGCTGGCCGGGCAGCTCGCGCACCTGCGGGCCATGGCGTTCACCCGCGACCACAGCTTCCTGCACAAGAAGCTGGCCTACAACTTCCGCATGACGGCCATGCAGGCCGCAGTGGCGCTGGCCCAGGTGGAGCGGCTGGACGAGATCCTGGCCGCCCGCCGCGAGATCGAGGCCCGCTACGACGCGGGACTCCAGGACGTCCCGGGGATCACGCTGATGCCGCCGCGGGACGTGCTGTGGATGTACGACCTGCGTGCCGAGCGCCGCGAGGAGCTCCGGGCCCACCTGGCGGACCGCGGCATCGAGACCCGGCTGTTCTTCAAGCCCATGAGCCGGCAGCCCGGCTACCTCGACCCGGTGTGGCCGTCGCTGAACGCGCACCGCTTCGGCGAGGACGGCCTGTACCTGCCCACCCACACCGGACTGACCGCCGCCGACCAGGAGTACATCACCGGCGCCGTCCGGGAGTTCTACTGCGCGGGCTGAACCGCCGGGCCCCGGAGACGACTTCGCGCGGCACCCCTGGACACCTCAGGAAGAGGAAGAAGGAACGGACATGACGACCGGCATCGGCCCCACGGTGGTCGGCTTCCCCCGGCGCACGCCGGAGGAACCACTGCCCCTGTCCCAGTACGCGAGCCATCGCGAGCAGAACGGCCTGGTGCTGTCCCACCTGCCGAACGGGGTGCCGATCTGGCTGGTGACGCGGCACGAGGACGTGCGCGCGGTACTGACCCACCCGAAGATCAGCGCCAATCCGGACAACGAGGGCTTCCCCAACATCGGCGAGACGATGGGGGTGCCCAAGCAGGACCAGATCCCGGGCTGGTTCGTCGGGCTGGACTCCCCCGAGCACGACCGGTTCCGCAAGGTCCTCATCCCGGAGTTCACCGTGCGGCGCGTCCGCGAGCTGCGCCCGGCGATCGAGCGCATCGTGGACGAGCGCATCGACGCGATGCTCGCCGCGGGCGACCGTGCCGACCTGATCGGCGACTTCGCGCTGCCGGTACCGTCCCTGGTGATCTCCTCGCTGCTCGGGGTGCCGCCCGCCGACCGTGACTTCTTCGAGTCCCGTACCCGCACCCTGGTCGCCATCCGCACCTCCACCGACGAGGAGCGGGCCACCGCCACCCGGGAACTGCTGCGCTACATCAACCGTCTGGTCGCCATCAAGGAGAAGTGGCCCGGCGACGACCTGATCAGCCGGCTGCTGGCCACCGGGCAGCTCACCAGTGCCGAGTTGTCGGGCGTGCTGCTGCTCCTGCTGATCGCGGGGCACGAGACCACCGCCAACAACATCGGCCTCGGTGTGGTCACCCTGCTCGCGAACCCGCGGTGGATCGGCAGCGAGCGGCTGGTGGAGGAGCTGCTGCGGCTGCACTCGGTGGCCGACATGGTGGCGCTGCGCGTCGCGGTCGACGACGTGGAGATCGCCGGTCAGCTCATCCGCAAGGGCGAGGGCGTCGTCCCGCTGCTGGCCGCCGCCAACCACGACACCGAGGTGTTCGGCTGCCCGCACGCCTTCGACCCGGAGCGCTCGGAGCGGCGGCACGTGGCGTTCGGCTACGGCGTCCACCAGTGCCTCGGCCAGAACCTGGTCCGGGTCGAGATGGAGATCGCCTACCGCAAGCTGTTCGAACGCATCCCGACGCTCGAACTGGACGTCCCACCGGACGAGCTGGCCTTCAAGTACGACGGGATCCTGTTCGGACTCCACGAGCTGCCGGTGCGCTGGTAGGCCACCGGCTCCCGGGTGCCGCCGGACGGTCCCGGCGGCACCCGGTCCCACCGCCGCCCGAGTACCCACCCCACGAGGAGCAACGAGCATGCGCGTCACCGTCGACAGAGAACGGTGCGTCGGAGCGGGCCAGTGCGCGCTGAACGCGCCGGAGGTCTTCGACCAGGACGAGGACGGGATCGTCACCCTGCTGGTGAAGGAGCCCGAAGGGGCGGACGCGGACGGGGCCCGTGCCGCGGGCGACCTGTGCCCGTCCGGCTCGGTCACCGTCCATGAGGACTGACCGCCCCCGCGGCGGGGCGGACGGCCCTGCGGGACGCACGGGTGCCCACGGGCCCGGCCGTGCGGGCGGCGGTGACGGACGGAAGGACTTCCGTGACGGGACGGGCCCGTGGGCCGGCCCCGTCACGGGTCCCCCGGCGGACCGGCCGGGGGCGGCGGCCCCGCCGGGCCGCCGGGGGGCCCGCGGGCCGCGGGCGAACGGGAGAGCGGCGGGGA
>NZ_JBEORT010000168.1:0-7232 GCF_040302425.1 Streptomyces sp. NPDC126497 | reverse complement strand
CCGCGTCCGGCACCGCGGCACCGGCCACCGTGGAGCACCGGGCGCGGGCCGGGCGGCTGAACGCCCCGTACCGGCCGCCGGTGCTGCGCACCGCCGCGAACGCCGGACGGGGTTTCGTCTCCACCGAGTTCACGCTCGACGCGGCCCTGACGGCCTCCCTGCGCAAGGTCGCGTCGGCCGCGCGGACCACGCTGTACGCACCGCTGCTGACCTCCTACTACCAGGAGCTGGCGGCGCTGACGGGCCGGCCCGATCTGATCGTGGGTCTGGCGGTGAGCGGCCGGGACGGTGCGCTGCCCGACGCGCACCGGATCTTCGGGCCGTTCGCCACCGCCGTACCGGTGCGGCCGGCCGGCGCGGCCGACGAGCCCCTCACGGACGGGGACTTCGACGCCGCGCTGCGCCGGATCGCGGCGGAGGCCGAGGAGGCCCGCGCCCACGAGGACGTGGTTCCCCGGCACGCCGACGGGCTGCCCGCGACGGCGCAGTTCTTCTTCACCTACCTCGACTTCGCCGCGCTGGCCCCACGGGCCGGCGGGGCGCTGCGGGTGTCCTGGGAGGCGGGGGACAGCGTGTTCCTGCCGCCGTCGTCGGCGACGGACCTGTTCCTGGCCGCACGACCCGACGGTGAGGGACTGCGGGTCACCGTACGGGGCTGCACCGCCGCGTTCTCGCCGGCCGCGCTCGACGCCTTCGGCCGTTCGGTGCGCGGCCGCCTGGTGCGGGCGGCCGGCAACCGCCGGCCCGTGGCGCCCCCGCCGGGGAAGGTCCGGAAGACGATGGACGCGGCGCTCGTCGGCTATCTGCCCGCGCCGGGGCAGCTCGCCCGGCTGGCCGGTCTGCCCGAGGCGGCGCTGCCCCGGGCTGAGGTGCGCGGGCTGCTGTTCCCCGACGGCGGCCCGCGGCTGCTGGAGACGGCGCGGACGCCGCTGGGCCGGTCGGGTTTCGTGTGCGTGCCGCTCTTCGCCGACGAACTCGGGCGGGAGACCGGCCTGGTGGACCACACCGCTCGCGCGGTGTCACTGGCCGCCTCCCTGGGCGCGCGCTGCGTGTCCCTCGCCGGGATGATCCCGTCGCTGACCGGATACGGCTTCGACGTGCTGCGGCACCGGCGGTACCCGTCGGCCGTGACGACGGGGCACGCGACGACGGTGGTGTCGGTGGTGAAGACCGTGCACGCGGCGCTGGACGCGACGGGCCGGGATCTCGGTGATCTGGAGGTGGCGTTCGCCGGTCTGGGTTCGATCGGCGCGTCCTCGCTGGAGCTGCTGCTGTCGTTGGCCGCCCGCCCGCCCCGGCGGCTGCTGTTGTGCGACGTGCGCGGCAGCGGGCCGCGGCTGGGGGAGCTCGGCCGCCGGCTGCGTGAGCGCGGGCTGGCCGGCCGGGTGGAGGTCGCCGAGGCGGGGCGGATGCTGCCGGACGCCGTGCACGCCGCGGATCTGCTGGTGACGGCGGTGAGCGGGGCGGCGGCGGTGCTCGACGTCGACCGGCTCCGGCCGGGTGCCGTCGTGGTCGACGATTCCTTCCCGCACTGCTTCGACACCGGGCGGGCCCTCGCCCGTATGCGGGAACGCGGCGACGTCCTGGTCCTGGGCGGCGGGCTGCTGCACGTCGGCCGCACCGACCGGGAGGTCGCCGCCGACCTCCCGGCCGCGGTGGCGGCCGGCCACCTCGCCCAGCCCTGGATCGAGGGGACCCTGGCCTCCTGCCGCACCGAGTCCCTGCTGCGCGCCTCGGACGACCGGCTGCCCCTGGTGCACGGCCTGGTGGACGCGGCGGTGGCGCGGGCCCACTGGGACGCCGTGGAGGCGGCCGGGGTCACGGCGGCGCCGCTGCACCTGCTCGGTCACGCCGTCGGCCCGGCGGCGGGCGCCGCCCTTCCCGAGCCGCCGTCAGACGCCGAACTCCGCCGGTGAGAGGTTGAGGGCCGAGCAGGCGTCGCGCACGGCGCGCTGCTCGGCCGGCTCGAAGCTGCCGTCGGCCCCGGCGACGACCATGCCGGTCTGCACGACGGCCCGGGCCTCGACCGGCTTCTTCGCGGCCTTGGCGATGTCCTCCAGCGCCCGGGCCCTGCCCAGCTCGAAGTTGGCCGTGAGCCGGTCCACGTGCTCGTTGAACCGCTTGCGGAGCTGGTCCGCCGGGAAGTTCTGCAGCACCTCGTTGGAGGCGATCAGCTCCTCCACGCGCTGCCGCTCGGCCGGGTCGACCCGGCCGTCGGCCGCGGCGACCAGCGCGCACATCGCCATGCTGGCGTCCCGGTAGGCGCCGCTCTTGAGCTCCGCCTTGGCCGACGCGAGCTGGGACGTGAACAGCCCCATCAGCTGGGCCTTGGTGCCGCCGCCCGGGGAGGAGCCGTGCCCGTGCTGCCGGTCGCCCCCCGCCCGTGCGCCCTGGGACTGCTGGAAAGCCCTGGCCTGTTCCTTGAGCCGGTCGAACATCGCCACTTGGTGCCACCTCTTCCGTCGCTGTCATGATCCGTCCGGTCCAACGGACGCGACCGCGACCATGTTCCCCGACGGTAAAAGAAATGCAAAGCAGACGTCCCGGACGCCGGCCGGACGACTCACAGGTTTGCCCCCCGCGGAACGGGTGAGGCGGCTGGGATGTCGTCGCCCCGCATCCCCGCCGCCACGTCCCGGACCAGAGAGACCGCCGCGCCCCGGCCGGCCCCCACGCCCGGGGCGGACGGCACCGCCGCACGGCAGGCGCCCGCCGGACGGGACGGGACGTCCCGGCGGGCGCCGCGGCGCGACGCGTTCTTCGACAACGCCAAGTACCTGGCGATCGTGCTGGTCGCGGTGGGGCACGCCTGGGAACCGCTGCGCGACGGCAGCCGGGCCGTCAGCGCGCTGTACCTGCTCGTCTACGCCTTCCACATGCCGGCGTTCATCGTCATCGCGGGCTACCACTCGCGCGGTTTCGACGGCAGTCCGGAGCGCGTCAAGCGGCTGGTCACCGGCGTCGCCCTGCCGTACCTCGTGTTCGAGACGGCGTACACCTTCTTCACCCGGTGGACGGACGGCGTCCCCGACCGGCCGGTCACCCTTCTGGAGCCGCTGTACCTGACGTGGTTCCTGGCCGCGCTGTTCGTGTGGCGGCTCACCACGCCGCTGTGGCGGCTCCTGCGGTGGCCGGTCCCCGTCGCGCTCGTCGTCGCCATGCTGGCGACCCTCTCCCCGTCGCTCGGCGACGACCTCGACGTGCAGCGCCTGCTGCAGTTCCTGCCGTACTTCGTGCTCGGTCTCCACCTCCGTCCCGAGCACTTCCGGGCGGTGCGCCGCCGCCGGGTGCGGGCACTGGCCGTACCGGTGTTCGCGGTGGCGGCGGCCGTGGCGTACTGGGCGGTCCCGCGGGTGACGTCCGGCTGGCTCTACCACCGGGACAGCGCGCAGGAGCTGTCCGCCCCGGCCTGGTACGGCCCGGTCGTGACCCTGGCCCTGTTCGGCTGTTCGCTGCTCCTCGTCGCCTGTTTCCTCGCCTGGGTGCCGGGGCGGCGGACCTGGTTCACGGCGCTGGGCGCGGCCACGCTGTACGGCTACCTCCTGCACGGTTTCGTCGCGCAGGTCAGCAAGTACTGGGGCTGGTACGACCCGGAGTGGCTGTACCGCCCGCTCGGCGAGGTCACGGTCACCCTGGTCGCCGCCGCGGTGGTGACGGTCCTGTGCACCCCGCCGGTGCGGCGGGTCTTCCGCTGGGCGGTGGAGCCGGGGCTCGCCTGGGCGTTCAGGCGCTGACCGGGCCGGGCGGCGACCGGCCGCACCACGTCCGCCGCCCCGGACCGGACAGGTCCGGGGCGGCGTCGTGCTCACCTCGCGTCCGCGTCGGCCCGCCGCTCGTACCGGAGCGCGGCGCCCGTCGCGAGAGCGCCGAGGCCCTCCCACACCGCCACGCCGATGAACGCCGCCGGCGCCCTGCCACCGATCACGGCGACCGTGAACACCGCGCAGGTCAGCAGCCTGAAGGGCACCGTCCAGCGGAAGAAGGCCCGCCAGTCGGCGAGCGCGGCCAGCACGTAGTACACGCCCATGTTGAGCGCCGCCGTCGACGACGCCGTCACGAACGCCGGTGTGTGGTCGCCGCTCCCCCGCCCGCCGGGCGCGGCGAGGCCGAGCAGCGACAGCTGCGCGGCCGGCGAGACCAGGCCCACCGCGCCGAGAACGGCGGCGAGCAGGCCGAACACGGCCATGGTCCAGCCCGGGGCCGAGCGGGGGAGCCTCATGGGGTCAGCCCACCGTCCACTTCTGGTTGGCGGCGCCCGTGCAGCTCCAGATCTGCAGGCGGGTGGCGTTGGCCGGGTTGTTACCGGTCACGTCCAGGCACTTGTCGGCCTGCGGGTTGACGATGTCGCGCGCCCCGGTGACGACCCACTTCTGGGCGGCGGTGCCGTTGCAGTCCCACAGCTGCACGGGGGTGCCGTCGGCCGTGCCGCCCGAGGCGACGTCCAGGCACTTGCCGAGGGCGCGGACCGTGCCGTCGGAGCCCACGGTCCAGTTCTGCGCGGAGGTGCCGTTGCAGTCGTAGAGCTGTACGGCCGTGCCGTCGGCGGTGCCGGCGCCGGCCACGTCGACGCACTTGCCGCCCAGGCCCCGGATCGCGCCGCCGGCCGGGGAGCCGCCGGTCGTCACCGACACGTGGTCCACGAGGAGCTGCTGCGGGAAGGCGGTGGAGCCGTCCGGGTCGCCGGGCCAGTAGCCTCCCACCGCCAGGTTCAGGATCAGGAAGTACGGCTTGTTGAACACCCATTGCCTCCCGCCGAGGTCGGCGGGGGTGCGCCGCTGGTAGACGTTGCCGTCGACGGACCAGGTGATCGAGTCCGGCGCCCAGTCGACGGCGAAGGTGTGGAAGGCGTCCGCGAAGGCCTGTCCGCCCGGCAGGGTGTAGCCGGCGCCGATGCCCCCGGAGCCGGAGTAGCCGGGGCCGTGGATCGTGCCGTGCACCGTGGAGGGCTCGAAGCCGACGTTCTCCATGACGTCGATCTCGCCGGAGTCCGGCCAGTCGACCGGTGTGCCCAGCATCCAGAAGGCCGGCCACATGCCCTGCCCGCGCGGGACCTTCATCCGCGCCTCGACGTGCCCGTACTGCGCGGTGAACCTGCCGGAGGTGTTCAGCCGGGCCGAGGTGTACTGGCAGGTGCCGTACCAGCACCGGTAGTCGGCCGGGTTCTCCTTGCGGGCCGTGATCACCAGATGGCCCCGGCCGTCCAGCGCGGCGTTCCTGGTGCCGGACGTGTAGTACTGCCGCTCGTGGTTGTTGACGTTGTCGCCGGTCTCGGTCTGCCACTTCGATGAGTCGACCGCCGCGCCGGCGGGCCCGTCGAAGGTGTCCGAGAACGTCACGGCCGCCGCGGCGGCGGGACCGGCCGGTTCCGCCTGCGCGGTCCCCGCCGCGCCGGACGCGACCAGCGCGGCGGACACGGCCGCGATCAGCCATCTGCGGAGTCTGCGCGGAGAGGACATGGCTCTCCCTTCCGTACGGCGGCCCGGATGTGCGGGTGCGCCGACCGAGGTGGTGGGGTGAAGGTGCGCTCACTTGATTCAAGGAGTGAGATAAGAGGGCGTCAAGTACCTGGTGCGGACCAGGAATTCCCGGCGCCCGGCCCGGGCCGTGCCCCCGGGCCCCGGTTCACGCCGTCGTGCCCCACGAGGTCCGGTGTGCGCAGCCGGGGTCGTGCTCGGTCGCGCACGACGTCCACCAGCGTTCGCAGCACGCCGCCTCCACCTCGGCCTGCGCGAGCGCGGCGGCCGCCGCGTCGCGCCACGCCGCCCGGCGGCCCTCCCGTTCCCGCAGGACGGCGACGGTGTGCCGTTCGTCGGCGATGACGGTCTCCCGCACGACGCCGATCAGGGGGGCGAGCGAGGCGAGCGTCATCGCCAGGGTGGTCCAGAGGGGGACGGCACCCCAGGTGCGTACGGTGCAGAAGGAGAGCCAGAGGGCGACGACGGCGTACAGGGCGACAAGGGTGCGGCTGCCCCTGCTCATGGCTGGTCCTCCTGCTCGATCCGTCCGACGGACTTCTGATGCCCCGGATGAGCGCGGACATGACTCCTCGGCCGCGACATCCGCCACGTGCCGCCGAGTGCGCCGGAAGGCACGACGGGGCGCCCGGCCGGGAGGTGGAACGGGTGCGCTACATTTTGCTCGCCCTTGACCGCGATCATTCACGATCCCTCACGCTACGGAGCCGGCAACCCCATGAGCGACATCGTCAACGGACTCGGCCGGGCCACCGCCTACGGCGCACTGGGACTGGTCCTGCTGGTCCTCGGCATCGTCCTGGTCGACGTGCTGACGCCCGGAAAGCTCGGCCGGCAGATCTGGCAGGAGCGCAACCGCAACGCCGCAGTGGTGCTGAGCTCCTCGCTGCTCGGCATCGGCGGGATCGTGTTCACGTCGATCTGGACCACCTACGAGGACTTCGGCAAGGGGCTGGTGTCGACCGCGGCGTTCGGCGTGCTGGGGCTGGTGATGATGGCCGTGGCGTTCCTGGTGGTGGATCTCATCACCCCGGGACGGCTCGGTGCCACGCTGGTCGAGCCCGAACCCCACCCGGCGGTGTGGGTGACGGCGTCCTGCAACCTCGCGGTGTCCGCCGTCGTCTCGGCGTCCATCGCCTGACCCGGACGCCGCGGACCGCCCGGCCCCTTCGCGCCCGCGGCGTGGAGGAGCCGGGCGGTGGCCGTTCGGGGGCGGTCGCAGGTGAAGGGGTGCGGGGCCGTCGAGGAGCTGCCGGTGGCCGTGAAACCGAAGGCGGTCGTGGCGCCCGGCGCGACGGCGCCGTTCCACTCGGTGTTGCGCACCGTCACCTGCCCACCGGCGCCGGTGCCGCGGCCGTCTTGAAGTCAGGTACATGACAACCATGTCGACGGGTCCGCTGGAGGTCGGCCCTTTCGGATCCCCGCCGGAAGCCGGAAGCCGCACGCGATCCGCCCTGACGCAGCGGAAGCCGCCTCGGAACACCATGTCGCCCAGGGCCCCGGAACCAAGACTTTCGCCCTGCTTGCGACCACGCCGCTGCCACGACACGATCGGCGCCAGGACACGGATCCGGTCACGGGCGCACGCCGGTGGCGCGGCCGGGGCGCGGCGCCCCGGTCAGGCCACGCGGGCGCGCTCCCGCACCGGGCGCACCGGCTCGGATGCGCAACGACCAGGACGTCGTCGTACGGCTGATCGCGGGCACCACCTGCGGTTCCGACCTGCACCTCATCGGCGGTTACATCCCGGCGATGCGC
>NZ_JBEORT010000167.1:0-7360 GCF_040302425.1 Streptomyces sp. NPDC126497 | reverse complement strand
CCCACCCCGTAGGTCCCCGACCGGACCCCCAGTTCCCGGGGCCCGCCGGCCCGCCGGCGCGGATGCGCGCGGCGATCGCCTCGGCCAGCTCGGTCTCGTCCGCCATGTGCGCGCCGAGGGTGCGGACCAGCAGGTGCGGCGAGGCGTGCAGCACCCGGGCGTGCAGCCGCCACAGCTCGTGCTGTTGTTCCACCTCGGCGAGCTCCGCTGCCATGGCCTCGCGCAGGGCCTGGAGCGGGGAGAGCGCGGCCGGCGCGTCGAGCACGGCCTGCCGCATCCGTGCGCCCGCCTCCGCGTCGATCACGACGAAGGCGTCGTCGCGGGTGTCGAAGTAGTTGAAGAAGGTCCGCACGGACACCCCGGCCGCCGCGCTGATCGCCTCGACGGTGACCTTGTCGGCGCCGTGCTCGGCGGCCAGCCGCACGGCGGCCTCGGCGAGAGCGCCACGCGTCGCCCGCTTCTTCCGCTCCCTCAGCCCGCCCTGCGCGGCGCCCTTCTCCGACATGTCTTGCATGCTATGCAAAGCTGCACGCCGTGCAAAATTGTTTCCGGCGGTTCCCGTCCGGCGGACGGCGTGACGTCCGTCCCGGGCGCTCCGCGCGAGGGAGCGCCGCCCCGACACTCGTCACGGCGGCAGGCCGCGAACCGGCCCGGAAGGACGGATGATGGCGAACTCACGGTCCGGGGAGACGGTCACCGAGCGGATCCCGCGTCCTCGAGACGTTCGACACCGACCGGACCGTGCAGACGGCGGCGCAGATCGGACGGCGCGCGGGGCCGACGTCGTCATCGGCGCGGACGGTTCCCGCAGCGTGGCCCGCGAGGCCGTCACGGGCACGCACGGCGGCTACTTCCGGGAGTACCCCTTCGCCTGGTTCGGCATCCTGTGCGAGGCGCCGCCCAGTGCCGAGGAGCTGATCCACAGCAACTCGCCGGACGGCTTCGCGCTGATCAGCCGGCGCGGTCCCGGCGTGCAGCGCATGTACTTCCCGTGCGACCCGCGGACCGGCACCGCGGCGTACACCGAGGAGCGGCTGTGGGAGATCCTGCGGTCCCGGGTCCCCGGCACCGTCCTCCACGAGGGCCCGATCTTCCAGCGGGACGTGCTCCGCTTCCGCAGCTTCGTCGCGCACGGGATGCGCCGGGGCCGGGTCGTGCTGGTCGGCGACGCGGCCCACACCGTGCCGCCCACCGGCGCCAAGGGCATGAACCTCGCCGTCGCCGACGTCGTCCTCCTCACCGAGGCGCTGCGCGCGCTGCTGCTCGACGGGGACGAGTCCCTGTTCGACGCCTTCCCCGACACCGCCCGGCAGCGCATCTGGAAGGCGCAGCACTTCTCCTGGTGGATGACGGGCCTGCTGCACCCGCTGCCCGGGGCGAGCGACTTCGACCGCATGCGCCAGATCGGCGAACTGCGCTCGGTGGTCGAGTCGGACGCCGGCCGTGCCTACCTCGCCGAGGGCTACACCGGCCGGCCGCTGCGGAGGACCGGCCTCGGCTGGGGCGGACGACACCGACGGGGCCCGGCCCCTGCCGGTGGGCGACGGCCGGCCTGCGGTGCGAGCGCCGCGCCGGAGCACACGCCCCCCGGATCTATGCGTCCCCGGCCGCCGCGCGGAGGGCGTCCAGGACCGGGCGGATCAGCGGGTGGCCCTCGGCGCCGCGGCGCACCGCGGCGAAGACCCGGCGGGTCGGGGCCACGCCGTCGACCGGGCGGACGACCACGCCCGTGAGGTCCATGCCGCGCAGCGCCGAGCGGGGCACCAGGGCCACCCCGACGTCCGCCGAGGCCAGGGCGACCACCGCGCGGAAGTCGTCCGAGGAGTGCTCGAGACGGGGCTGGAAGCCGGCGCTCTCACAGGCGAGGACGACCACGTCGTGGCAGGGGTTGCCGGGATAGGGGCCGATCCAGGGGTCCTTGGCCAGCTCGGCGAGCGGCACCTCGGCGGTGCCGGCCAGGCGGTGGGTGACGGGGACGACCGCGTCGAAGGGTTCGGCGTACAGCGGTACGTGGGTCAGCCGGGGGTCGTCGGCGGACGGCGCCCCCCGGTACTCGACCGCCACGGCGACGTCGACCTGCCGGTCGAGCACCATCGGCAGGCTGGCGTCGCCCTCGGCGTCCTGGACCCGGATGCGGATGCCGGGCGCCGATCCGGCGAGGCGGGCCACCGCGGGCGCGACGACCTGGGCGATCCCGGTGGCGAAGGCGGCGACCGTGACGGTGCCGGCCTCTCCCGAGCCGTAGGCGGCCAGTTCGGCCTCGGCCCGCTCCAGCTGGGCGAGGACCGCGTTGGTGTGGCCGAGCAGGATCTCCCCGGCCGGGGTGAGCCGTACGCCCTTGGCGCCGCGCTCGACGAGGCGGTGGCCGGTCTCCTGCTCCAGGGCGGCGAGCTGCTGGGAGACGGCCGAGGGGGTCAGATAGAGCGCGGCGGCCGCCGCCGTGACCGTGCGGTGGTCCGCCACCGCACGGAGGATGTGGAGCCGCCGCGCTTCGATCATGGAGGCGATTGTCTCAAATCGCTCGGTGTGCTCCGCTCAGCCGTCGAGCTCCGCCCGGGCCGCCACGAAGGCGTCCACCGCGCGGTTCACGTCCTCGGTGGAGTGCGCGGCGGAGAGCTGGACGCGGATGCGGGCCAGGCCCTGCGGGACGACGGGGTAGGAGAAGCCGATCACGTACACCCCGCGCTCCAGCAGCAGCTCCGCCATGCGGCCCGCCTCCGACGCGTCGCCGATCATCACCGGGGCGATGGCGTGGTCGCCGGGGAGGATGTCGAAGCCCTCCTCGGCCATCCGGCGGCGGAACAGGGCGGTGTTCTCGGCGAGGCGGACGCGCAGGTCGTCGGCGGACTCCAGCAGGTCGAGGACCTTCAGGGAGGCGGCGGCGATCACCGGGGCGAGGGTGTTGGAGAACAGGTACGGGCGGGAGCGCTGGCGCAGCAGGGCGACGATCTCCGCGCGGGCGGCCACGTAACCGCCGGAGGCGCCGCCGAGGGCCTTGCCGAGGGTGCCGGTGACGATGTCGACGCGGTCCATGACGCCGTGCAGTTCCGGGGTGCCGCGGCCGCCGGGGCCGACGAAGCCGACGGCGTGCGAGTCGTCGACCATGACCATGGCGCCGTACCGGTCGGCGAGGTCGCAGATCTCGTCCAGCGGGGCGACGTAGCCGTCCATGGAGAAGACGCCGTCGGTGACGATCAGCGTGCGCCGGGCGCCGCCTTCGGCGGCCTCCTTGAGCTGCCGCTCCAGGTCGGCCATGTCGCGGTTGGCGTAGCGGAAGCGGCGGGCCTTGGAGAGCCGGATGCCGTCGATGATCGACGCGTGGTTCAGCGCGTCGGAGATCACCGCGTCCTCGGGGCCGAGCAGCGTCTCGAAGACGCCGCCGTTGGCGTCGAAGCAGGAGGAGTAGAGGATGGTGTCCTCCTGGCCGAGGAACGCCGACAGCCGCGCCTCGAGCTCCTTGTGCACCTCCTGGGTGCCGCAGATGAAGCGCACGGACGCCATGCCGTAGCCCCAGCGGTCCAGGGCCTCGTGGGCGGCGGCGACCACCTCGGGGTGGTCGGCGAGGCCGAGGTAGTTGTTGGCGCAGAAGTTGAGGACCTCGCCGGGACGGCCGCCGGCGGTGACGTTCACGGTGGCGGACTGGGGGGTGCCGATGACGCGCTCGGGCTTGTGCAGTCCGGCGGCGCGGATCTCGTCGAGGGTGGCGCGCAGGTCGTCGCGCACGGAGTCGAACATGTCGGGAAGCTCCTAGAGAGACAGATGGCTTACGCGGTCCAGTCGAGGATGACCTTGCCGCCCCTGCCGCCGGCCGCGTCCTCGAAGGCGGCGTCGAAGTCGCGGTAGGAGTAGCGGCCGGTGATCACCGGGGCGAGGTCCAGGCCGCCTTCCAGCAGCACCGACATGGCGTACCAGGTCTCGAACATCTCGCGGCCGTAGATGCCCTTGATGGTGATCATCGAGGTGACGACGCGGGCCCAGTCGACGGGGAACTCCTCGGCCGGCAGGCCGAGCATCGCGATCCGGCCGCCGTGCGTCATGTTGGCGATCATGTCCCGCATCGCCTCGGGGCGGCCGGACATCTCCAGTCCGATGTCGAAGCCCTCGCGCAGGCCGAGGGCGTGCTGCCCGTCGGCGATGGTCGACTCGGCCACGTTCAGCGCCAGGGTGGCGCCGATCTTGCGGGCGAGTTCCAGGCGCTCCTCGCTGACGTCGGTGATCACGACGTTGCGCGCGCCGGCGTGCCGGGCCACGGCGGCGGCCATCAGGCCGATCGGTCCCGCGCCGGTGATGAGGACGTCCTCGCCGACGAGCGGGAAGGAGAGCGCGGTGTGCACGGCGTTGCCGAACGGGTCGAAGATCGCGGCGACGTCGAGGTCGACGGGCACCCGGTGCACCCACACGTTGGTGGCGGGGAGCACGACGTACTCGGCGAAGGCGCCGTCGCGCCCGACGCCGAGGCCGACCGTGGCCCGGCACAGGTGGCGGCGGCCGGCCAGGCAGTTGCGGCACTTGCCGCACACCAGGTGGCCCTCGCCGCTGACCCGGTCACCGGTCGTGACGTCGGTGACGTCCCGGCCGGTCTCCACGACCTCGCCGACGAACTCGTGCCCGAGGACCAGCGGGGTGCGGATCGTCTGCTGCGCCCAGCCGTCCCAGGACCGGATGTGCAGGTCGGTGCCGCAGATACCGGTGCGCAGCACCTTGATCAGCACGTCGCCGGGTCCGACGGCGGGCTCCGGGACGTCCGCGAGCCACAGCCCGGGCTCCGCCTTCTCCTTGACCAGCGCCTTCAACGCTTTGGCTCCTGAGGGTGAGTCCCGGTCCCCGGGCACGCCGGAGCGGCCCCGGTCCGGGAGAAGGAGTGGAATCGCACTGCAATCTGCCGTACGACACCCTCACCGGTCCATCGAGGTTTTCTTAAGCGCGGCCACAGCTTTCCTTCACACCGTCACCCGTCCGGCCCCGTACCGCGCGGCGTCACGGCGGCGGTCCGCCGTCCTCCCGGCGCTCCAGCCGTCCGACGAGATCGGCGGCCTGCGCCTTGATGGCGGCGAGCCCCGGCTGTCCCCAGGCGCGTGGCCGGACGTCGGTGACCGACACGGTGCCGAGCACCGTGCCGGTGCGGTCGATGAGCGGTGCGCCCATGTAGGAGCGGATGCCGAACCCGTCCACCACCGGGTTGCCCGCGAACCGCGGGTAGTCGCTCACGTCCTGGAGGACCAGCGCCCTGCGCCGGGCCACCACATGGGGGCAGAAGCCGTGGTCGCGGGGCAGCGCCCGGCCCAGCAGGGCGCCGGTGCCGTCGCCGCGGACGGCCGGCGCGACGGCGGGGGTGCGCAGGCCCGCGAAGAACTGCCCGTCCTCGCGGAGGAAGTTGACCATGGCGTACGGCGTCCCGGTCAGCTCGGCGAGGCCGTGCGCGAAGGCGTCGAGCGCGGGATCGGGGTACTCCCCCAGTCCCAGCCGGCGGAGCCTGCGGGCGCGTTCCGGCGCCTCCCTGTCCTCGGGGGTGAGCAGCAGACGACCGGCCGGGCGGGGCGGGCCGTAGCTCATGAGCGGGCTCCCGGGGTGCGGGCGAGGATCATCTGTGGGCTCCGAGGGTGTGCGGGGGTCACCTGGGGGCGCCGTACCCGGTCGTGGCGGCCGGGGTGTGGGCGATGAGGTGGCGGACCAGTGTCAGCAGGGCCTGGACGCCGGAGCTGGAGATACGGGCGTCGCAGCGGACGACGGGAACCTCCGCGGGGAGGTCGAGGGCGGCGCGCACCTCCCCGGGGTCGTAGCGGAAGGCGCCGTCGAACTCGTTGACGGCGACGATGAATCCGAGGCCGCGCTGTTCGAAGAAGTCGATCGCCGCGAAGCACTCCGCCAGGCGTCGGGTGTCGGCCAGGACGACCGCGCCGAGCGCGCCCTCGCAGAGCTCGTCCCACATGAACCAGAACCGTTCCTGACCGGGCGTGCCGAACAGGTACAGCACGTGGTGCGCGTCGAGGGTGATGCGGCCGAAGTCCATGGCCACGGTCGTCTCGACCTTGTTCTCGACGCCGTCGAGGTCGTCGGTGGCGGCGCCGGCCGTGGTGAGGAGTTCCTCCGTGCTGAGCGGCGCGATCTCGCTGACCGCGCCGACGAAGGTCGTCTTGCCCACACCGAACCCGCCCGCCACCAGGATCTTGAGTGCGGTGGGGAACGGGTCGTCGCCGCGGTCCGCGCCGTCCCCGTGGTCAGAGCTGTCGTCGTAGTCCATCGAGCACTGCCTCCAGAAGGGCCCGGTCCGTCGGGTTGTGGTGGAACGCGGGGGGCTTGTCGGTCAGCGCCCCCCATTCGACGAGGTCCGCCAGCAGCACCTTGGTGACGGCCACCGGCAGCCTGAGATGGGCGGCGACCTCGGCGACCGGAACGGGAGCGCGGCACAGGTCGAGGGCCTGCGCGTGCTCGGGACCGAGATGGCCGAGAGGGGTGGCGCCGGTGGCCCTGACCTGCGACATGAGGTCGAGGGCGACGGTGGGACGGGTGCGGCCGTCGCTGACCGTGAAGGGGCGCACCAGCCGTCCGGCCGCGTCGTCGAGCCAGGGCCCGTCACCGGCCGCCGTCACGCTCAAGGCCTCATCGCCGGCGGTTCGACACCCTGCTGGCGGGGAGCGGTCACCAGGTACGGCCGTACGGACTTGACCAGCATCGCCATCTCGTAGCCGAGCACCGCCGCGTCGGCCTCGCGGCCGGCCATGACGGCGAGGCAGGTGCCGGAGCCGGCGGTGGTGACGAACAGCAGGGTCGAGTCGAGCTCGACGACGACCTGCCGGACGTCGCCGCCGTCGCCGAAGCGGACGCCGGCGCTGCGGCCGAGGGAGTACAGGCCGGAGGCCAGGGCGGCCATGTGGTCGGCGGCGTCCGGGTCGAGGCCGTGCACGGACTTCACCAGTCCGTCGCAGGACAGCAGTACGGCGCTGTTGGTGTGCGGTACGCGTTGTACGAGGCCGCTCATCAGCCAGTCGAGGTCGGATACCTGGGCGGTCGGCGCGTCGCTCGCCATGGTGGATCGACTCCTTGGGGTGCGAAGGTCTGCGGGAGCGCTGGTGGGGGTGGTGGCGGTCATCCGGCGGACGTGCTCCCGTCGTGCCGGGCGGGGCGGTCGGTGGGGGGCGCGGGCCGCGGCGGGCCGGGGGGCTCCTGCCGGGACTCCGCGAGGCTGACGCCGCGCTGGAAGGCGGCCATCAGGTGGGGGTCGTGTCCGGCGACGTGCTCGGTGTCCTGGCGGGGCGCGGGGCCGTCGCGGAGCTGCGGTGCGATGTGCTCCTGGGCGCGGCGGCGGGGCAGCCGGGGTCTGTCCATGGTGCCGCGCACCGCGCCGCCGCGCGGGACGAGG
>NZ_JBEORT010000166.1:0-7475 GCF_040302425.1 Streptomyces sp. NPDC126497 | reverse complement strand
GGGCGAGGCGTGGGCGCACGGCGCGGACGTCGACTGGGACGCCTTCTACGCAGGCACCCGTCCCCACCGCGTCGACCTCCCCACCTACCCCTTCCGCCGCGAGTGGTACTGGCTCACCCCCGACGGGACCGACCGGCCCGCCGGCACCGGCGGCGACCCCGCCGACGGCGAGTTCTGGTCCGCCGTCGAGAGCGGTGACGTCACCCGCCTGTCCACCGTCCTGGACATCACCGGCGACGACACCGAGGCGTTCAGCAGCCTGCTGCCCGCGCTCGCCTCCTGGCGCCGCCGCCGCACCCTGCGCACCACCCTCGACTCCTGGCGCCACCGCGTCCACTGGACCCCCCTGACCGGAGCCGCCGGACCCGTCCCCGCCGGCCGCTGGCCCGCGCTCGTCCCCGCCGGGCACGCCGACGACCCCTGGGTCGACGACGTCCTCACCGCCCTCACCGCCCGCGGCCTGCGCGTCGAGCGCCACGACCTGACCGGCGACGAGGACACCGAGGCCCTCACCGCCCTGCTCACCGCCCCCGACGGCGAGGAACCCACCGGAGTGCTGTCACTGCTCGCCCTCGACGAGCGGCCGCACCCCGACCACCCCGCCGTCCCGCGCGGCCTCGCCGCCGCCAAGGACCTGACGCACGCCCTCACCGGCACGGGCGCCCGTCTGTGGGCGCTCACCCGCGGCGCCGTCTCGGTCGACAGCCGGGACCCGCTGGTCTCGCCCGTCCAGGCCGAGACCTGGGGCTTCGGCCGCGCCGTCGCCCTCGAACTCCCGGACACCTGGGGCGGACTCGTCGACCTGCCGCCCACCCCCGACCCGCGCGCCCTCGACCGCCTGCCCGCACTCCTCGGCGGCCCCGAGGACCAGCTCGCCGTGCGCGCCGCCGGCACCTACGCCCGCCGGCTCGCCCGGATGCCGCTGCCCGAACCCGCCGGCGACGCCGACCCCACCGGCACCTGGCCGGCGCACGACACCGTCCTGATCACCGGCGGCACCGGCGCCCTCGGCGCCCACGTCGCCCGCTCCCTGGCCGCCGCCGGCACCCGGCACCTGGTCCTCACCAGCCGCCGCGGCCCCGACGCCCCCGGTGTCGCCGATCTGACCGCCGAACTCACCGCGCACGGCGCCCGCGTCACCGTCGCCGACTGCGACGTCGCCGACCGCGACCAGCTCGCCGCACTCCTCGGTTCCCTCCCCGCCGACCTGCCGCTCACCGGCGTCGTCCACGCCGCGGGCGTCCTCGACGACGGCGTCCTCGACGCCCTCACCCCGGACCGCTTCGACGCCGTCCTGCGCCCGAAGACCCTCGGCACCGCCCACCTGCACGAACTCACCCGCGACCACGACCTGTCGATGTTCGTGCTGTTCTCCTCCGTCGTCGGCGTCCTCGGCAACGCCGGACAGGCCAACTACGCCGCCGCCAACGCCTACCTCGACGCCGTCGCCGAGCAGCGCCGCGCCGCAGGACTGCCCGTCACCTCCGTCGCCTGGGGCCCCTGGGCCGACGCCGGCATGGCCACCGCCGAGGTCCTCACCGACCGGATGCGCCACGACGGACTCACCCCGATGGCGCCGGACACGGCCGTCGCCGCACTGTGCGCCGCCGTCACCGAAGGCGCCCCGCACGTCACCGTCGTCGACGTCGACTGGCCGTCGTACGCCGGAGTCCTGACCGCCGCCCGGCCCAGCCCCCTCATCGGCGACCTGCCCGAGGTCCGCCGGGCCCTGGAGGCCGCCAAGGCCGCCGCGCCCGACACCCACGCCCTGCGCGACCGGCTGTGCGGCCTCGCACCGGCCGACCAGGACCGCCTGCTCACCGACCTGGTCCGCGCCGAGGTCGCCACCGCCCTGCGCCACGCCTCGCCCGAGGCCGTCGACGTGCACCGCGCCTTCAAGGACCTGGGCTTCGACTCGCTCACCGCCGTCGAGGTGCGCAACCGCATCACCGCCGCCACCGACGTCAGGCTGCCCACCACGCTGCTGTTCGACCACCCCAACACCGCCGCCGTCGTCGAGCACCTCAAGGACCGGCTGCTCGGCGAACAGCGGCCCGCCGCCGCCCCCGTGGCCGTCGCGGCCGGCGTCACCGACGAGCCGATGGCCGTGGTCGCCATGGCCTGCCGCTTCCCCGGCGGGGTCACCAGCCCCGAGGAACTGTGGGACCTGATGGTCGCCGAGGTCGACGCGGTGTCCACCCCGCCCGCCGACCGCGGCTGGGACCTCGACTCGATGTACGACCCCGACTCCGAGCGGCAGGGCACCACCTACAGCCGTGAGGGCGGCTTCATCCAGGACGTCGCCGGATTCGACCCGGCGTTCTTCGGGATCTCCCCGCGCGAGGCGCTCGCCATGGACCCGCAGCAGCGCCTGCTCCTGGAGACCTCCTGGGAGGTGTTCGAACGCGCCGGCATCGACCCGGAGACCCTGCGCTCCACCGCCACCGGGGTCTTCGTCGGCACCATCAACACCGACTACCAGGTCCGCCTGGGCGGCGCCGCCGCCCAGGAGCAGCTCGCCGGCCACCTCATGACGGGCAACGCCTCCAGCATCGCCTCCGGCCGGCTGTCCTACACGTACGGCTTCGAGGGGCCCGCCGTCACCGTCGACACCGGCTGCTCGTCCTCCATGGTCGCCCTGCACCTGGCCCTGCAGTCGCTGCGCACCGGCGAGTGCACCATGGCCCTGGCCGGCGGCGTCACCATCATGTCCACCCCCGAGCCCTACGTGGAGTTCTCCCGGCAGCGCGGCCTGGCCCCCGACGGCCGCTGCAAGGCGTTCGCCGAGGGCGCCGACGGCATGGGCTTCGCCGAGGGCGTCGGCCTCGTCCTGCTGGAACGCCTCTCCGACGCCCGCCGAGGCGGCCACCCCGTCCTCGCCGTCGTCCGCGGCTCCGCCGTCAACCAGGACGGCGCCTCCAACGGATTGACCGCCCCCAACGGACCCTCCCAGCAGCGCGTCATCCGCCAGGCCCTCGCCAACGCCGGACTGTCCGCCGCCGACGTCGACGTGGTCGAGGCGCACGGCACCGGCACTCCGCTCGGCGATCCCATCGAGGCCCAGGCCCTCCTCGCCACCTACGGCCAGGACCGCCCCGCCGACCGGCCGCTGCTGCTCGGCTCGCTGAAGTCGAACATCGGCCACACCCAGGCCGCCGCCGGGGTCGGCGGCATGATGAAGATGGTGCTCGCGATGCGGCACGGCATGGTGCCCAGGAGCCTGCACATCACCGAACCCACCTCGGTCGTCGACTGGACCGGCGGCGCCGTCCGCCTGGTCACCGAGGCCACCCCCTGGCCGGAGACCGGCCGGCCCCGCCGCGCCGGCGTCTCCTCCTTCGGCATCAGCGGCACCAACGGCCACCTCATCCTCGAACAGGCCCCGGACGCCGAGCCCACCGACGAGACCGGCGACCCGGCCGCGGAGACGGACGGCGTCCTCACCGAAACGGCCCAGGCCCCGGTGTGGCTGCCGTGGGTGGTGTCGGCGAAGTCGCGTGAGGCGGTGCGGGAGCAGGCGGCGCGGCTGGCGGCGTCCGTGCGGGACGGTGGCGCGGGTGCGCTGGACGTGGCGCACTCGCTGGTGTCGACGCGTGTCGCGATGGAGCACCGCGCGGTCGTCGTCGGCCGTGACAACGGTGATCTCCTCGCCGGCCTCGACGCGCTCGCCGCCGGGCGGCCCGCCCCCGGCCTCGTCGAGGGCACCGCCGTCGAAGGCGGTGACGTCGTGTTCGTCTTTCCCGGTCAGGGGTCCCAGTGGACCGGTATGGCGGTCGAGTTGCTGGAGACCTCGCCGGTGTTCGCCGCTCGTATGGCGGAGTGCGCGGCGGCCCTGTCACCTCACGTCGAGTGGTCGTTGCTGGATGTGGTGCGGGGTGTGGAGGGTGCTCCTTCGTTGGAGCGGGTGGATGTGGTGCAGCCGGTGTTGTGGGCGGTGATGGTGTCGTTGGCGGAGGTGTGGCGGTCGTGCGGGGTGCGGCCGGCTGCTGTGGTGGGGCATTCGCAGGGTGAGATCGCGGCCGCGTGTGTGGCGGGTGCGTTGTCGTTGGAGGATGCGGCGCTGGTGGTGGCGTTGCGTTCGCGTGCGTTGCGTGCTCTGTCGGGTGCGGGCGGCATGGTGTCGGTGGCGTGTGGTGTGTCGGTGGTGCGTGAGCTGGTCGGCCGGTGGGAGGGCCGGGTGTCGGTGGCGGCGGTGAACGGGCCGTCGTCGGTGGTGGTCTCCGGTGACGCGGAGGCGTTGGACGAGCTGCTGGTGGTGTGTGGGGAGCAGGGGGTGCGGGCGCGTCGGGTGGCGGTGGACTATGCGTCGCATTCGGCTCATGTGGAGCGGATCGAGGGGGAGTTGGCGGAGCTGTTGGCTCCGGTGGTGCCGCGGTCGGGTGCGGTGCCGTTCTATTCGACGGTGTCGGGTGGTGTGTTCGACACCGCCGGGCTGGACGCGGGGTACTGGTACCGGAATCTGCGGGGGACGGTGGAGTTCGAGGCGGCGACGCGTGCGCTGCTGGCGGACGGTTTCCGGGTGCTGGTGGAGGTGAGTGCGCATCCGGTGGTGGCGACGGGGGTGCGCGAGACGATCGAGGACGCGGGTGTCGCCGCCGGTGTGGTGGGGACGTTGCGGCGTGGTGAGGGGGGCTGGGAGCGGTTCACGCTGTCGCTGGGCGAGGCGTGGGCGCACGGCGCGGACGTCGACTGGGACGCCTTCTACGCAGGCACCCGTCCCCACCGCGTCGACCTCCCCACCTACCCCTTCCAGCGGCAGCACTACTGGCCCCGCTTCGCCGACTCCGCCGGCGACGTCACCTCCGCCGGACTGGACTCACCCGACCACCCCCTGCTCGGCGCCTCGGTCGAACTCGCCGGTGGCGACGGACTCGTCGCCACCGCCCGCTGGTCCCTGCGCAGCCAGCCCTGGCTCGCCGACCACGCCGTCTCCGGCACCGTCGTCGTCCCCGGCACCGCGCTCGTCGAGTCCGTCATCCGCGCCGGTGACGTCCTCGGCGTCGGCAGCGTCGACGAACTGACCCTCCAGGCCCCCGTCGTCCTCCGGGAACGCGGCGAGGTCCAGGTCCAGATCGGCATCGGCGACGCCGACGACTCCGGCCGCCGCCCCGTCACCGTCCACACCCGGACCACCGGACCCGACGGCGACACCGAGGACCTGTGGACCCTGCGCGCCCAGGGCACCCTCACCGAACCGGGCGCCCCCGCCGTGGCACGACCCGAGGACTTCACCGCCTGGCCGCCGCCCGGCGCCACCGCCCTGGCCGCCGACGGCTTCTACGACCTGCTCGCCGGCCGCGGCTACGAGTACGGCCCCGTCTTCCAGGGCGTCCGCGCCACCTGGCGGCGCGGCGACGACGTCTTCGCCGAGGTCGTCCTGCCCGACCAGGCGCGCGGCGACGCCGCCCGGTTCGGCATCCACCCCGCCCTGCTCGACGCCGCCCTGCACGCCGCCGGGCTTGCCCCCGGCGGCGACGACCGCACCGTCGTCCCCTTCGCCTGGTCCGGCGTGTCCCTGTACGCCACCGGCGCCACCGCGCTGCGGGTACGGATCTCCCCGGCCGGCGAGGACACCGTCACCGTCCACCTCACCGACCCCAGCGGGGCGCCCGTCGCCGTCATCGACTCACTGGCCGTCCGCGAGGTGACCGCCGAAACCCTCGACCCGTCCGCACGGGCCGCCCGCGACTGGCTGTTCCACCTCGACTGGACCCCCCTCACGCCCGCCGCCACCCCCGCCGACACGACCGGCTGGGCCGTGCTCGGCGCCCCCGTCACCGCCCCCGACGGCACGTCGCTGCCCGTCCTCGCCGGCCTCACCGCTCTCGACGACGCCACCGGCCCACGCCCCACCACCGTCCTGCTGTTCGCCGGACAGCACCCGCCGGCCGCCCCCGCCGCCCGCCCCGGCGACGACACCCCGGCCGCCCCCGACACCCTCCTCGACGAGGTCCTGACCACCGTCAACGACTGGCTCGCCGACGACCGCACCACGGAGACACCGCTCGTCGTGGTCACCCGCCACGCCGTCGCCACCGGACCCGGCGACCCCGCGCACGACCTGCCCGGCGCCGCCGTCTGGGGCCTGGTGCGCTCCGCGCAGTCCCAGCACCCCGGCCGCCTGGTCCTCGCCGACCTCGACGTCCACCCGGACTCCTGGCGGGCCCTGCCCGCCGCGCTCGCCACCGGCGAGCCGCAGCTCGCCCTGCGTCAGGGCACCGCCCACGCGCCCCGACTGGCCCGTCCCCGCACCGCCGACACCCTGACCGCGCCCGACGGCGCCGCCGCCTGGCGCCTGGACATCCCGGTCAAGGGCTCCGTCGACCGGCTGGAACTGGTGCCCTGCCCCGAGATCACCGACGCGCCCGCCCCCGGACACGTCCTGATCGAGGTGCGTGCCGCCGGACTCAACTTCCGCGACGTCCTCAACACCCTCGGCATGTACCCCGGCCCCGCCGTCCTCCTCGGCGCCGAAGCCGCCGGCGTCGTCACCGCCACCGGACCCGGCGTCACCGGCCTCGCGCCCGGCGACCGCGTCATGGGCCTGGTCACCGGAGGCTTCGGCACCCACGCCGTCGCCGACGCCCGCATGGTCGCCCCCGTGCCCGACGGCTGGACCTTCACCCAGGCCGCCTCCGTGCCCGTCGCCTTCCTCACCGCCTACTACGGCCTGCGCGACCTCGCCGGCCTCACCGCCGGCGAGTCCGTCCTCGTCCACGCCGCCGCCGGCGGCGTCGGCATGGCCGCCGCCCAGCTCGCCCGCCACTGGGGCGCCGAGGTCTACGGCACCGCCGGCGACCACAAGCGGCGCCTGCTGCGCGCCGAGGGCTGGGCCGACGACCACCTGGCCTCCTCCCGCACCCTCGACTTCGAGGACCGCTTCCGCGCCACCAGCGGCGGACGCGGCGTGGACGTCGTACTGAACTCGCTGGCCGGCGACTTCGTCGACGCCTCACTGCGCCTGCTCGCCCCCGGCGGCCGCCTCGTCGAAATGGGCAAGACCGACGTCCGCGACCCCGGCCAGGTCGCCCTCGACCACCCCGACGTCGCCCTCTACCGGGCGTACGAACTGCGCGAGGCCGGCGAGGACCGCATCCGGGAGATGTTCGCCGACCTCACCCGCCTCTTCGCCGACGGCTCCCTGCACCCGCTGCCCACCGTCACCTGGGACGTCCACCACGCCCGCGAGGCCTTCCGTCACATGGCGCAGGCCAAGCACTACGGCAAGATCGTCCTCACCGTGCCGCGCGCCTGGGACCCCGACGGCACCGTCCTGATCACCGGCGGCACCGGCACCCTCGGCGGCATCCTCGCCCGCCACCTCGTCACCCGGCACGGCATGCGCCACCTGCTGCTCGCCGGCCGCCGCGGCCCCGACGCCCCGGGTGCCGCCGCCCTGCGCGAGGAACTCACCGCCCTCGGCGCCCGGGTGACGGTCGTCGCCTGCGACGCCGCCGACCGCGACCGGCTCGCCG
>NZ_JBEORT010000165.1:0-7868 GCF_040302425.1 Streptomyces sp. NPDC126497 | reverse complement strand
AGCACCCCGAGCAGCGCGGTCACCGCCCGCCGGCCGCGCCGCCGGCCGGGCGGGCCGGTGTCCGGCCCGCTCCCGGGCCGGGCACCGCCCCCTTCGCCGGGCATCGGCCTGGGCCGCAACGCGGTCTGTTCCATGGTTCGCCTCCGGCGGCGGTGCGGGCGGGGACGGGCGTCAGACGAGGACCGGCGGTGCCGGTGCGCGGCCCGGGAGGAAGCCGTGGACCCGACCGGACAGGTACGCGTCCTTGTACCGGTCCACGGTGCGGTGCCAGTTGAGGATGCCCGCCATCCAGTTCCGCAGGTCCTCCACATAGCCCCGCATGATCGCCCGCGCCTCGTCCGACAGCTGGAAGTCGTCGTGGACGACGGGCAGTTCGTGCTCCACGACGTGCTCGAACTGGCGCATGCGCTGGTTCATCAGGTCCTGCACCACGGGCAGCGCGGTCGGATAGTCGACGCCGAAGAAGTTCTGCACCACCAGGACCGCGTTGTGCATCTCCCCCTCGAACTCGATCTCCTTCTGGTACGAGAAGATGTCGTTGAGGAGGCACGCGTAGTCGATCGCCGCGTTCTCCAGCGAGCGGACGGGACCGCTGCGGTAGACCTCCGGCGGCACCGCCGGTCCGTGTCCGGCGCGGCAGAGCCCCAGGGTGAGGTCGGAGCCGAAGGTGGCCCGCCGCATCTCCAGGTAGTCCACCGGGTCCGGGACGCGGTTCTGGATCTGGTTGGACAGCTCCCACACCCACGCCTCGGTCATCGTGTCGACGGCCGACTTCAACGGCCGGCGCTGGTCGGGCGTCATGCCGGCCGTGGTGCGCCGCCACAGGTCGGCCAGGGCCCGTTCCATGGCGTTGGCCGGCGGCGGGACCCGTTCGGAGCCGAGGGGCATGCAGGCCGACAGGCGGGCCGTGGTCAGCCGGGCGGCGGCCAGGTCACGGCGGTGGCCGTGGACGAGCGGGTAGTAGTCGTCGCCGTAGGTGCCGAAGGCCAGCCAGCCGGAGGCGAGGTCGAGCTGCTCCTGGGTGGCGTCCGGGTCCAGGCCCGCCGCGCACAGCGGGAGGTCGCAGCCGGCGAGCGTGTCCTCGTCCCAGACGCCCTCGTCGAGGAGGCCGATCCGCCGCGACCACTCCAGCAGGTGCCGTCGTGCGCCGTCGAGGGCGGGGTTGAGCCGCAGCGGGAACGGCATGCGGATCTCGGGGATGATCGACGGGCCGACCTTCCGGAACGGCACGTGCGTGTGGGCGCGCAGCCTCTCGGCCGCCGCGCCGGCGAGCAGCGCGCCGACGTCGGCGGCGGACGTCCCGGGGCCGGACGGGGCGTGCCAGGGGGCGGCGGAGCGCGCGCCCTCGTTCATGTAGCGGCTGGAGCGCAGGTGCCACTCGTGACCGCCGGACTGCCAGTCCTGCAGGCCCTTGGCGTACGCCCCGACGGCCGCGGTCTCGGCCGGGGTGAGCCCCTTCTCCAGGGCCACGGCGGGGACTTCGGTGAACGCGGTGTGCTCGAACTGGTGGAGCCGCGAGGTGAGGACGTCGCCCACGATGTCGGCGGCCTCCTGGGTGGTGCAGCCGAAGAAGGTCTCCAGGACGAGCACGCCGTTGCTGAGCTCACCCTCCTCCTCGACCTCCCGCTGGTAGGAGAACAGGTCGTTGCGCAGGTGCACGGCGTCGGAGAAGGTCTCCATCAGCACCCTCAGCGGCCTGGTCCCGGCGACCGCGGCGGGCACTTCGGCGGTCGCGTACTCCACGAGTCCGGCGGACCAGGGGGCGCCGCCCACCTTGCGGCGCATCTCGATGTACTCGACGGGGTTGGCGATCCGCCCCTCGTTGATGTTGGACAGCTCCCACATCGACTCGTTGAGGAGGTGCTCGGTGGAGACCGCGAACCGGCGGCGCCAGTCGGCGGACATCGCCGGCACCGTGCGCGCCCACAGGTCGGCGAGGCCCGCCTCGACCGGGTTCTCCGGCTCGGGGACGCCGGCCGCCGGGTCGAGCGGCATGAACAGCGGCAGCCGGTCCAGGTGGGCCTTGCCGGCGGCGCGGTCCTGAGTGCGTTTGAACCTCTCCAGGAAGTGGTCGTCGAAGAAGAAGACCCACACGTACCAGTCGGTGATCAGCGAGAGGGCGGGCCCGTCGCAGTCGGGATGCGTGTAGGCGCAGAGCAGGCCGTAGTCGTGCGCGTCGAGGTCGGCCTGCTCCCAGACCCCGCTGCCCTCCAGCATGCCCATCTCGCGCGCCCACCCGGTCGCATGGGCGCGGGCCTCGTCGACGTGCGGGTTGAGCCGCGCGGGATGCGGCAGGTAGAAGTGCGGGAGTTCGAACGGCTGCGTCATGGCCGGGGGCTACCCGCGGCCCGGTGGCGGCATCCACCGGCCCGGGCATGATCACACCATCGCGTGAACCGTGTCCCGTACGGGAGTCGCGGATCCTAGGTCCGGACCTGGATCAGCGCGTGGGTGCCGCCGGTGCGCCAGCGCTGCCCCTCCGCCGCGACCAGTGCCGCCTCGGTGCCGGCGGTCAGTCCGGTGATCACGTCGGACTTCAGGGTGCGCAGGGCGGCGACCGGGCCCGGGAAGTACCCGGTGACCTCCGCGAAGGGCGTGGTGGGGGGCCAGTGCCGGTCGCCCACGAGACGGCGGTAGTTGAGGTCCCCCTTGAGGACGGTGAGGGTGGCGGCGGCGAAGTCCGCGCGGAGGTCGTCCGGCATGTCCGCGTACGGCAGCGGCGCGCAGGAGAACGGGTGCGCGCGCAGGACGAGCCGGCCGTCGGTGAGGGCGGACCACAGCCCGCGGCCGTACGCGGCCGCCGCGCCCCCGGCGCCGGTGAGCCGGCGCACCGCGTCGACGACGTCGGCGGTGGTGGCGTCGGAGACGTAGTACGGGTACGGCTTGACGTGCAGCACCGCGCGGGCGATGCGTCCGTGCGCCAGCAGGTGGGCGATGAGCAGCAGGTCCGGGACGAGTTCGCGGCCCGCGTTGTCGGCGACCAGGCACAGGGTGCCCGCCGGGGAGGCGCCGAGCAGGGACCACAGCCGTTCGCCGTCGTCGGCCACCAGGGCGGGGACGGCGGCCGCCTCCCCGGCGTCCCCCGCGGACAGCCGGAAGCCGAGGTCGGCGCGGTTGCCCCACAGGGAGCCGTGCAGCAGGGCGCGGGCCCGCTCCTCCTCCGGGCGGCCGGCGAGGCCGTCGAGCGCGGCCAGCTCCTCGTCCGTGGCGGGCGAGCCGAGTTCGGCGAGCTTGGCGGGGCGGAACGGGTCGACGCCCTGCCAGGGCCCGGGGGCGAAGTAGCCCACCGCGTCCAGCAGTCGGCGGTAGAACCAGCTCTCGGACCACAGCCACGGCACGTCGTACCAGGAGCGGCCGGCGTGGGCGGCCATCCCCCAGGTCTCCCAGCGCCGCCGGTCGTGCGCGCCGGCGGGGAGGGGGTCGATCGTGCCCCCGGTGCACTCGGCGAGCAGGGCGTCGAGCGCGCGGCGCCGCTCGGGTCCGTACGGGAGGGCCTCGCGCACCTGCCGGATGATCGCCGGGTGCCGCTCGGCCAGCACGCCGTGGGGGAAGGTGCCGGGCTCGTCGGCGACGATCACGGGCGCGGTGGGGTGGTCGGACATGCGGCTCACCGTAACGCGGGCCGGCGCGCCGCGGTCACCCCGGCGCGATCTCCCGCTCCAGCCGTGCGGCCAGACTGAGGTAGCGGGCGCGCCGGGTGACGGGGACCAGGCCCCGGATGAGGAGCTGCCACATCTCGGCCGTACGGCGGGGCTGCCGGGCGACGGATTCCCGGGAGCGGCCGACGACCCGGGTGCCGACGAAGAAGCAGACCAGGGAGTGCGCCACGACGTCGACGTCGACGTCCGGGTGGACGTCGGCCTCCTTGACGGCGCCGAGGAGCCGGGCCGTGACGATGTCCAGCCACTCGGTGAAGGGGTGGCTGAGCGGAGGGCGCGGACGGATGCCGCCGGTGGCGAGCCGCAGTCCGGCCCGCAGGACGGGGTCCTCGGCCGACATCCTGGCTATGCAGAAGGTGAGGCGCATCAGCGCCTCCAGGGAGGTGCTCCCCCGGACCTCGGTGGCCCTGGCCAGTCGGCGGCTGGTGGCCGACTGCAGTTCCAGGATGGCGTGGGCCAGGTCCTCCTTCGCGGCGAAGTGGAAGTACAGGGCCCCCTTGGTGACGTGGGCGTGCTCGACGATGTCGCTGAGACTGGTCGATTCGTAGCCCTGCCGGTCGAACAACTCGGCAGCGGCCGTGATGATCGTCGTACGGGTGTGTTCGGCGCGTACCTGCCTCGCCATCGCCTGGACTCCTGAGCCGGAAAGGAACGGGTCATGCTGTTTGTTTTCACGCTCGGTGCGCGATGTCTCACCCTGCGGAAACAGTGATCACGTGGATTCCTCCTCGGACTTGGACACAGCGGACAAAGCGAACACGCCCCCCGAAAGAAAACAGCGCGTCCGGTATCCAATTGTGTCAGGTGCGGGGGCACAAGAAAACGGTGGGCCGACCGGGAAGGGGCCGCCGCGCCCGCGTCGCCGCGGCGGTGCGCGCACCGGACGCCCGTCCCGGGCAACGGACGCGCCGGCACCGAACCGCGGACGCCCCGGGGGATCCGGGACCGCCGCGTACCGGCCGTTCGGTTCGCCGGCGGGCACCTGCCGCACCGTGCTCACGGTTCATCACAATGCGGCAGCATCGCCTCACTTCACGTGGCTGCTCACTTGACGACCGGTGGTCCCACAGGGTTGGCTCCGGCCAGCGAGAGTCACCCGTTCGGCGCACGCCCCGCGGTTCCGTCGGCGCTCTCCCCTGCTCTTGCTCGGCCGCACAGCGAGGTCCGTACTCCGCATGAACACTCGTCCCCCGTCCCGCCGCCTCCCGAGGCGCCGCCTGGCGGCGCTGGCTGCCGCCGCCGGCCTGCTGGCGACCGGCTGCTCCGGCGCGGCCGACGACTCCGCGGACTCCGACGGCGCGGGCACCTCCGGCGCCGGGCGGATCAGGGTCACGATGGTGACCCACGGCGACGAGGGCGACGCCTTCTGGGACCGGGTGAGGAAGGGGGCCGAGGCGGCGGCCGCCAAGGACGGCATCGAGCTGACGTACGTGAGCGACCCGGACCCGGCGGGGCAGGCCGAGCTGGTCCGCGAGGCGGTCCGCGACGGCGTCGACGGCATCGCGCTGACGCTGGCCAAGCCGGCGGCCATGAAGGGCCCGGTCAACGAGGCACGGGCCGCGGACATCCCCGTGGTCGGCCTCAACTCCGGTATCGACGCGTGGAGGTCGGCGGGGCTGCTGGAGTTCTTCGGCCAGGACGAGAGCGTGGCGGGCCGGGCCGTCGGCGACAAGCTGGACGAGCTGGAGGCCGAACACGCCCTGTGCGTCGTCCACGAGCGTGGCAACGTTGCCCTGGAGGCCCGCTGCGCCGGCGTGAAGAAGACGTTCGGCGGGACGACCGAGAACCTCTACGTGGACGGCACCGACATGCGCGCCGTCTCCGGCATCATCGCCGCCCGGCTGCGGCAGGACCCGGACATCGACCAGGTCGTCACCAACGGGGCGGACTTCGCGCTCACCGCGGTCGAGGCCGTCGCGGAGGCGGACAGCGCGGCCGACGTCGCCACCTTCGACCTCAACGAGGACCTGGTGGACGCCGTGCGCGGCGGGAACGTCCAGTTCGCCGTCGACCAGCAGCCCTACCTGCAGGGTTACCTCGCCGTCGACGCGCTGTGGCTGTACCGGACCAACGGCAACGTCAGCGGCGGCGGGGTCGCGCCCGTGCTCACCGGACCGGCGTTCGTCACCAGGTCCAACGCCGCCTCGGTCGCCGGGTTCGCCGCCGACGGAACCCGCTGACGGCCCGCCCGTGCGTACGTCCCCCACCACCCGACCGCTCTAGGACCACGATGTCTCCACGGACAGGTGCCCGGCGCCGTCTCGGCTCCATACGTCTCTCGCTGTTCCTCCTCGCCCTGGTGCCCAGCGTCACCCTCGCCGGCATGTGGGGCCTGACGACGATCCAGATGTTCTCCGAGGGACTGCAGCTGCGGTCCCAGACGGGACTGAGCCGGTCGACCGGCGCGATGGGCACGCACGCCACGCTCGCGCTGCAGCAGGAGCGCAGGCTGACCGCCGCGTGGCTGGCCGCGCCGAGGAGTTCCCGGACCGCCCTCGAGGCGCAGCGCGAGCGGACCGACGAGGCGGTGGCGAAGCTGGCCGGCCAGGCGGACGTGATCGCCGAGGCACCGGCACGCATCTCGGACCGGCTGTACGGGGTGCTCGGTTCGGTGGGCAGCCTGGAGTACTACCGGAACCAGGTGGACCGGCCCAGCGACATCACCGCCGAGGAGGCGCTCGACCAGTACACCTCGATCATCGACGACCAGATCCACGCCTTCCAGGAGCTCTCCCAGGTCGACGACGGTGACCTGACCTCGCAGGCGGAACCGCTGATCGCGCTGGCGCACGCGGCGGAGCTGGTCTCCGAGGAGAACGCGCAGCTCACCCTGGCCTGGCCCTCAGGGCGCCTGGACACGCAGGGCTGGAGCGATTTCGCGAAGCTGGTGCACACCCGCCGCTGGCTGATCGACGACCAGATCGTGCCCTCCGTGCGCGGCGAGACCAAGACGCAGACCGAGCGGATCCTGCGCAGTCCCGAGTGGCGCGCCCTGATGGCGGTCGAGGACCAGATACTCGCGACCGCGCCCACGGGACAGGAGCGCGGCGTCGCCCTGCCGGACCTGCGGGAGCGGTGGGACGAGGCCATGGACCGGGTCTCCCCGCAGTACGCCGCCATGATCCGGGAGCAGACCGACGCGCTGCTCACCCGCAGCGCCGACGAGGCCCGCGGCCTGCTGCTGACGGCCGCCGCCCTGAGCGCCGCCGGACTGCTCGCGCTGCTGCTGTGCGTCGGCCTGTCCTGGCGCATCACCCGCTCGCTGTCCCGCCGGCTGCGCGGTCTGCGGATGGCCACCCTCGGTCTGGCCGAGGAACGGCTGCCCGACGTGGTGGCCCGGCTGGAGCGGGGCGAGAAGGTCGATCCGGAGTCGGCGACCACCCCGCTGGACTACGGGCACGACGAACTGGGCCAGGTGGCCCAGGCGTTCAACACCGCGCAGCGCACCGCCGTGCACACCGCGGTCGAACTCGCCGACACCCGGCGCGGTTTCCAGAAGGTCATCCTCGGCATCGCGCGGCAGAGCCAGAACCTGGTCAACCTCCAGCTCAGCAAGCTCGACGCGCTGGAGCGCCGGCACACCGACCCCGAGGTCCTCAAGGGCCTGTACGAACTGGACTCCACCGCCAGCCAGTTGCGCCGGTACGAGGAGAACCTGGTCATCATCAGCGGGGAGCGTCCCGGCCGGTCGTGGAGCGAGCCGGTCGCGCTGATCGACATCGTGCGCAGTGCCGTCGGGGAGGTCGCCGAGTACCAGCGGGTGGAGGTGCTCGTCGAGGAGGAGGTGTCGCTCGCCCCGCCCGCGGTGGCCGACGTCATCCATCTGCTGGCCGAGCTGATCGACAACGCGACGGCGTACTCGCCGGCGCCGAGCCCCGTCGGGGTGCGGGCGGCGATGGTGGCCAAGGGCCTGGCCGTGGAGGTCGAGGACCGGGGCCTCGGCATGTCGGAGGACGACTACGCCTCCATGAACGCCCAGTTGGCCGAGGCGCCCCAGTTCGACGTGGTGGCGCTCGCCGACGACCTCCGGCTCGGCGTGTTCGTGATCTCCCGGCTCGCGCACCGGCACGGCATCTCCGTGACCCTGCGCCCCTCGCCGTACGGCGGTCTGCTACAATTTCATTATAGGTCTTTTCTGTACAGGTGTATTTTAAAAATTCCATCTCCCGTTCTGTTAATTTTACAAAACCGGATAGCTTTGAACCAGGT
>NZ_JBEORT010000164.1:0-7906 GCF_040302425.1 Streptomyces sp. NPDC126497 | reverse complement strand
GGAGCAGGCGCTGCCCGCCGGCGCCGTGCTGGGCGGGCTCGCCGTGCAGGCCTCGGCGGCCTGCGCGCTGCGTGCGCTCGTGCACGGGCGGCGCCGGGCCGCGCTGCTGCGCCGCCCGCACGCCGCGCTCGTCGTCGGGCCGGCGGCCACCGCGCAGCGCGTGGCCGCCGCCGTGCTGCGCCACCCGCGCTGCGGGGTGCGGCCGGTGGGGATCGTCGCCGGGCGGGCGGACGGCGCCGAGGGCGTGCCGGTGCTGCGCACGGACGAGGAGGTCGAGCGGGCCGTCATCCAGAACGGGGTGCGGGCGGTGCTCGCCGTCCACCCCTCGGTGCGGGCCGAACAGGGGCCGCTGCTGCGGTCGCTGGCCGCGTCCGGCTGCACGGTCTGGGAGGTCGACGCCGACCTCGCGCCGTACCCGGCACGGGAGCGGCTGGCCGGTTTCCCCTGCCGGCGGCTGGACTTCGCCCCGGCGCGCGGCGGCGGCATCGGCAAACGGGTGCTCGACGTCCTGGTGTCGGGGGCGCTGCTGCTGCTGGTCGGTCCGCTGCTGCTGGTGTGCGCGGTGACGCTGCGGCTCTGCGACGGGCCGGGGGTGGTGTTCCGCCAGGAGCGCATCGGCCGGAACGGGGAGCCGTTCACGCTGCTGAAGTTCCGTACCCACCGTCCGGTCGACGAACACGAGTCGGCGACCCGGTGGAGCGTGGCGGGCGAGCACGAGATGCGCTGGTTCTGCCGCATGCTGCGGCGCACCTCGCTGGACGAGCTGCTCCAGCTGTGGAACGTGCTCCGCGGCGACATGAGCCTGGTCGGCCCCCGGCCCGAACGGCCGTACTTCGTGGCGCAGTTCAGCCAGACGTACCCCGGTTACGCGGACCGGCACCGGATGCGCGCCGGCATCACCGGGCTCGCGCAGGTGCACGGGCTGCGCGGCGACACCTCGATCGAGGACCGGTGCCGGTTCGACAACGCCTACATCGACGACTGGTCGCTGTGGCGGGACCTGTGCATCCTGCTGCGCACCGCGGCCACGCTGGTCCGTCCGACGGGGAGCTGACGACACGTGAGCCACACCCTCGTCCCGCCGTCGCGCCGGGCCGCGGCCGCCCTGGCGCCGGTCTGGCCGCTGGTGGCGGTGGTCGCCCTGGCGGGCCTGCCGCCGGCGGGGGACGGCGCGGGGCCCGCCGACGTGGTGTCCGCGCTGGTGGTGGGGTACTGCGTGATCCGGCTGCTGCGGGAGGGACGGCGCCCGCTGTCGCCCCGCGCGGCCGTGGTGCTGGGGCTGCCGGTCGCGGGGCTCGCGCTCGCCGCCATGGGCGCGGCCTCGCCCCAGGCGGCGTTCGGCGGGCTCTGCCGCTACCTGCAGGTCTTCGTGCTCGTCCCGGCCGCCGCCTTGGTGCTGCTCCGCGGCCGGGCCGGCTTCCGTGCGCTGGCCTGGTCGTTCGTGGGGCTCGCCGGGTGGCAGGGGTCCGTCGGGGTGTACCAGTACGTCACCGGGACCGGCGCCTCGTACCGGGGCGAGACCGTCCGCGCGGTCGGCACCTTCGGGGCCACGGACGTGATGGGCATGGCGACGGCGGTGTCGCTGGGCGTGGTGTGCGCGACGGGGATCGCGCTGGGCCGGGCGCCGGTGCGGCAGCGGGCCCTCGCCGCCGGGTGCGCCCTGGCGCTGGTGCTGCCGCTGGCGCTCTCCTTCAGCCGGGGCGCCTGGATCGCGACCGCGCTGACCTGCGCGGTGCAGCTGGCGCTGGCGGGACTGCGGCGCGCGCTGGGGGTGGCGGCGGCCGTGGTCGCCGCGGGCGTCGTGCTGACGGGCGGCCTCGGGATCGGCACGGCGATGCTGCAGGAGCGGATCGACAGCATCACGCAGGTCGCCGACGCGCCCGACCAGTCCGTCGTCGACCGGTACACGCTGTGGGCGGCGGCCACCGGCATGTGGCGCGAACACCCGCTGACCGGTGTGGGTCTGAAGAACTTCCCCGAGTACCGCGACGGGCACGCCACCCTGGCGCTGTCCTCGGGCAGCGACATCGCGGGCGCGGGCTCGGAGTACCAGAGGCAGGCGCTGCTGTCGCCGCACAGCATGTACCTGCTGGTGCTGAGCGAGCAGGGCCTGATCGGGCTGCTGGCGCTCGCCGGGAGCTGGCTGGCGCTGCTGGTGTGCGCGGTGCGGCGCCTGCTGCGGGTCCGCCGCCGCGGCCCCGGCCTCGACTGCGGGCTCACCGCCGTCGGCCTCCTCCTGTGGCTGCTCACCGACTTCGTGTACGGCGACATCGGCGGTCCCTCGACCGTCCTGACCGGCGTGGCCCTGGGCCTGACGGCGTGGTGGGCGCTGTACCGCGACGACCGGGCGGACGCCGCCCCGCAGGGCGGCGCGCCCGCCCGCCTCGAGGAGGCCGCGACCCGATGACGATGCTGCCCTACCGGACTTCCGGTTCCGCCACCGGCGGATCCGGGGCCGGCGGCCCCGCCTCCGACCGGCCCGCGGACCCCGGGCCCGCACCCGGCACACGCACGACGGCCGACGCGCCCGCGCCGGGTGCGGCCGGGCCGGACGGTGACGCCGGTGCGTCGGGCACGGCGTCCCGGGGGTTCCTCGCCCGGGCCGCTCTGGGGACGGCGGTGCTGTCCATCGCCGGGTCGCTGCTCGGGCTGGTGCGGGACCAGTCCCTGGCGCGGCTGTTCGGGGCCGGGAGCGACACGGACGCCTTCCTGGTCGCGTGGACCGTGCCGGAGATCGCCGCGACGCTGCTGATCGAGGACGGGCTGGCGATCGCGCTGATCCCCGCGTTCAGCGTGGCGCTGGCGCGCCGGGCCCGGGGCGTGCCCGGCGATCCGGTGCGCGATCTGGTCAGGGCCACCCTGCCGCGGCTGTGCCTGGCCTTCGCGGTGGTGGCCGCGCTGACCGCGGCCGGCGCCCCGTACCTGGTCCGCGCCCTGGCGCCGGGTCTGCCCGATCCTGCTCTGGCCGTCGACTGCACCCGCCTCACCGCGCTCAGCCTGCTGGCCTTCGGACTCGCCGGGTACTGCAGCGCCGCGCTGCGGGCGCACCGCCGCTTCTTCGCGCCGGCGGCGATCTACGTCGCCTACAACACCGGCATCGTCGCGTCGATGTTCCTGCTCGGCCGGGAGTGGGGGGTGCGTTCCGCGGCCGTCGGGGTCGCGGTGGGCGGCTGTCTGATGGTGGCGGTGCAACTGCCGTCGCTGTGGCGGCAGCTGTCGTCCCGCGCCCCCGCGCCCGCCGCCCCCACCGGTCACGGTGACGGGGAGCGGCCGGTGCGCCTGGCCCTGATCGCCGCCGTGCTGCTGTTCGCGCTGTGCCGTCAGGCGCAGGTCCTCGTCGAGCGGTTCCTGGCGTCCTCCCTGCCCGCCGGGGCCATCTCGCACCTCAACTACGCGCAGAAGGTCGCCCAGATCCCGATGACGCTGTCGCTGATGGTGTGCACCGTCACCTTCCCCGTGGTGGCGCGGGCGCTCGCCGACGGCGACACCGCACGGGCCCGCGCCCGGGTGGAACGGGACCTAGTGCTGGCGTCCTGCGTGGTGCTCGCGGGCATGTGCGCGGTGCTCGCCTGCGCCCCGCAGATGATCGAACTTCTCTTCCAGCGCGGGGCGTTCACCGCGGCCGACACCGCCGCGACGGCGGACGTCATGCGCGTGTACGCCCTCGGGCTGCTCGGTCAGACGCTCGTGGGCGCCCTGGTGCGCTGCTACTTCTCGGCCGGCCGCCCCAGCTGGTACCCGCTCGGCGTGATGACGGCCGGCATCGCCGCCACGTCCCTGATCGGCGCGGCGACCGTGGGCCGCTGGGGGGTGGCGGGGATCGCCGCCGCCAACGCCGCCGGCATCACCGTCACGGCCGTCCTGCTGCTGACCGGGCTGCGCCCGGCCCGCCGCGGCGGTGCCGCCGGCGTCTCGGTCGGCGTCCGCGAGGTGCTGGGCCGGCTGGTCCGGCCCGTGCTCGCCTCGGTCCTCGCCGTCGCCGCCGGGGCGTTCGCCGCGAGCCGCTTCGAGTCGCCGGTGGCGGCCCTCGCGGCCGGCTGCCCGACGGTGGCCGCCGTCTTCGTCCCGCTCGCCCTGTCCGTCCCGGTCGCCCGGCGCTCCGCATCCGCGCTGCGCTCCGTGCGCACCGCCACACGAAGGCTCACACATGGCCGCACCCGTTGAATCCCCCGGCACCACCAGGCCGTCCGCGCCCCGCCCCGGCCCCGTCCCCTGGGTGGCGATGTACCACTCGGTGGGCGACTGCTCGGACGATCCGTACCGCATCACCGTCACCCCCGAGCGGCTGGGGCGGCAGCTGGCCTGGCTGCGCCGGCGCGGGCTGCGCGGCGTGTCCGTCGCCGAACTCCTCGCCGCGCGCGCCCGGGGCGGGGGCCGAGACCTGGTCGGCCTCACCTTCGACGACGGCTACACCGACTTCCTCACCGGCGCCCTGCCGCTGCTGCGCCGCTTCCGCTGCGGCGCCACCCTCTTCGTGCTGCCGGGCCGGCTCGGCGGCGACAACGCCTGGGACCCGCTCGGCCCGCGCAAGCCGCTGCTGACCGCGGACGGCATCCGGCGCGCCGCCGCCGAGGGCGTGGAGATCGGCTCGCACGGTCTCACCCACGTCGACCTGACCCGCGCGGACGACGCCGCCCTCACCGCCGAGGTCGCCGGGAGCCGCGCCCGGCTGGAGGAGCTGACCGGCGTCCCGCCCGCCGGGTTCTGCTACCCGTACGGCACGGTCGACGCGCGCGCCGTCGAGGCCGTGCGGAAGGCGGGCTACGCCTACGCCTGCGCCATCGACCCCGGTCCGCTGACCGGCCCGCACGCCCTGCCGCGCGCCCACGTCGGGCAGGACGACACGGCGTGGCGGCTGCACCTCAAGCTGCGGCTGCACCGGCTGCGCCGGCGCCCGGTGGAGGGCCTGTGATGAGGGCGCTGCACATCATCACCGGGCTCGGTGTCGGCGGCGCCGAGCAGCAGCTGCGGCTGCTGCTGCGTCACCTGCCGGTCGACTGCGACGTGGTGACGCTCACCAACCCGGGCCCGGTCGCCGACGGCCTCGGCGCCGACGGCGTGCGGGTCGTGCACCTGGGCATGGGCGGCAACCGCGACCTGGCCGCCCTCCCCCGCCTGGTCCGGCTGATCCGGGCCGGCGGCTACGACCTCGTGCACACGCACCTGTACCGGGCCTGTGTCTACGGCCGGCTCGCCGCCCGGCTCGCCGGGGTCCGCGCGGTCGTCGCCACCGAGCACTCCCTGGGCGACACCCAGCTGGAGGGCCGCCGGCTGACGGCCGGGGTGCGCGCGCTGTACCTGGCGAGCGAGCGGCTCGGCTCGGCGACGGTCGCCGTCTCCCCGACGGTGGCCGACCGGCTGAAGCGCTGGGGCGTGCCCGCCCCCCGCATCGAGGTCGTCCCCAACGGCATCGACCTGGACCGCTTCCGCTTCGACCCGGAGCGGCGGGAGCGCACCCGTCGGCGCCTCGGCCTGCCCCGGGACGCGTTCGTCGTCGGCGGCGTCGGCCGGCTCACCCGGGGCAAGCGGTTCGAGGTCCTCGTCCGGGCGCTCGCCCTGCTGCCGGAGGACCACTGGCTGCTGCTGGTGGGCGGCGGCCCCGAGGACCACGTGCTGCGCCGCACCGCCCGCGAGGCCGGGGTGGCGGGGCGGGTGCTGTTCACCGGCGAGCGTCCCGTCGTCCCCGACGGCACCCCCGGCCCCGACCTGCCCTCGCTGACCTCGGCGATGGACCTGTTCGCCGCCCCGTCCGCGGAGGAGGCCTTCGGCCTGGCGGCCGTGGAGGCGCTGGCGTCCGGGCTGCCCGTGCTCTACGCCTCCTGCCCGGCGATCGAGGACCTGCCCCCCGAGGCCCGCGCCGACACCCGGCGGGTGCGCGGCGGTCCCGGGGCGTACGCCCGCGCGATCGCCGAGGTCCGTGCGGCGGGCCCGGGACCGCGCGCGGCCGGCCGGGCCGCACACCACTACAGCATCACCCGCAGCACAGCCCGCCTCATGGACGTGTACGCGGCGGCCGTCGCCGGTCCGCCGCCGTCCGCCACGCCGTGAGCCGTCCGACGCACCTCCGAGGGAGCAAGCCCGTCATGACCGACACCCCGACCCGTCGGCGCCGTCCGTCCCTGGACCGTTTCGGAAGGCCGCCGGCCTGGTCCGCGCTGGTGGCCGGCACCCTCCTCGGCGGTCTGCTCGGCGGCGCGTACGGCCTGCTCACGCCTCCGGCGTACACGGCCACCGCGTACGTCGTCGCCGTACCGACCGACAAGGCCGCCCCGGACGCGGCCCGCGGCTTCGCGCAGGCGTACGGCCGGGTCGCCACCCAGCTCGCGGTGCTCGGCGACGCGCAGGTGTGGGCCGGGGTGCCGGTGCGCACCCTGCGGGACAGCGTGCGCACGGCGACGTCGCCGGACGCGCCGATGGTCGCCGTCACCGCCACCTCCGAGCGGCCCGGACTGGCCGTCGACATGGCCGACGCGGTCTCGCGCGCGCTGACCCGGCACGCCGAGGACACCAAGGCCAGCACCCAGGTGCGGCTCGTGCGGTTCTCGCGCGCGGTGGAGCCGGACGCTCCGGCGTCCGCGTCCCCGGCGGTGACCGCCCTGGTGGGGGCGAGCGCGGGCGGGCTGCTGGGCGGTCTGGCCCTGCTCGCGCGGCCCCGGCGGACCGGCCGGGGCGACGACGCCGCCCCGGCCGCCTCGGTGCCCGGCCCCGCCACCGCCGCCGACGTGCAGCGGTGACGGTGGTGAGCCCGGCCGCAACGGCGCCGTCACCCGCGGGCGCGCGACCACCAGTCGAAGCGCAGGCAGATCCTGCCGCCGAGCCAGTCCTCCACCCACCGGCCCAGGTCCAGCGGCGAGCAGTCCTCCGGCGGCAGCGGCTCGCCGGGGCCGGCCGGCTCGGTCGGCTCGGCCGGCTCGGTCGGCGAGGGAGTGGGGGCCGGGGTCTGCGGGGTGGTGTCCGGCTCCTCCTCGTGGGTGCGGCCGTGGAGCACGCTCCGGTAGACGCGGGACGCGTCCGGGTTGTCGTCGCACTGCCACACCCCGTGCGGGCAGTAGTCCGTGAGCGTGTTGTAGAGCGGCTGGTGCCGGTCGATCCACGCGAGCATGCGCCGCATGTACTCCGGATTGTCGCCGTTGCGGAAGAGCCCCCATTCGGGGTAGGAGATCGGTTTTCCGTGGGCCTTCGCGAAATCGACGTGCGCCTGGAGTCCGTACGGTTCCGTCACCTGTTCGTCGAAGGAGTGTCCGGCCGGCTGGTCGTAGGAATCCATGCCGATGACGTCGACCGTGTCGTCCCCGGGGTAGCACTCCGTCCAGGGGACGGCGTCCCGGCCGCGGCTCGGCGCGAAGTCGAACCGGAATTCCTGGCCCGGCACCGCGCGCATGGTGCGCACGATCCGGTTCCAGTACTCCTTCCAGGACTCCGGGTCGGGGCCGCACCGGTGGGTGTAGGTGGTGCCGTTCATCTCCCAGCCGAGCACCAGGACCGTGTCCGGCACCTTCAGCTGGACCAGCCGCTCGGCGAGGGCGCGGAAGTGGTGGTCGAACTCCCCGGCCGCGCCCCGGCTCAGCAGCCGCCGCACCTCGTCGTCGGGGACGCCCTCCTCGTTGCGTTCCTGCAGGGGGACGTTGAGGACGAGCATCCGGTCCTTCCGGGCGTTGCGCCAGTGCGCCCACGACTCCAGGAAGCCGACCTTCCCCTCGATGTCGCTCCAGTGGTGGCCGGGCAGGTAGGTGTGGCCGACGCGCAGCTCGGCACCGCCCAGCCAGCGGCTGAACTGCTCCATGCGGGCCACTCCGCGCGCGTCGGAGGCGAGGAAGGCGCCGAAGGCCGGGACGTCGCGGAGCGGCGCGGGAGCCGCCGGGGCGCCGGCGGCCGTGGCGGCGGGGTCCTCCGGGCCCGCGGGCCC
>NZ_JBEORT010000163.1:0-7995 GCF_040302425.1 Streptomyces sp. NPDC126497 | reverse complement strand
TCCGCCTTGCATCTGCACGCACCAAGCCCCGCTCGGGTCGGCCACGACGCACCGTCGGTCGCGGCCGACCTGATCCAAACGAGAGGCCCTAGCGGACCGCCGCCTCCACCGGTGTCGTGGTCCGCCGGTCCGGCTCGGGGCCGGTGGCCTCGGCCGGACCCGTGTTGGCCGCCAGGACCAGCGCCGCGACCGCGGTGACGGCCGCGGCGAAGCCACGGGCGTAACGCTCGGTGGCGCGTAGGCGTTCCAGCACGGCGACCTCCCGACAGCGATGGGTTAAGCACGTTTAATACGCGGTTTAACCTAGGCGCTGTCGGACGGGAACGGCAAGGTCCGCTGGGGGAGTTGGCATGGGGGAGCGGGACGAACCGGCGGCCATCGGGCGGCGGGTGCAGCGGTTGCGGGTGGAACGCGGGCTGACCCAGCGGCAGCTGGCCGAGCCGGTGTACACGCCCGCGTACGTCTCCACGCTGGAGGCGGGCCGGGTGCGCCCCTCCGACGACGCGTTACGGCACCTCGCCGGCCGCCTCGGAGTCGCGTTCGACGAACTGGCCACCGGGCGCCCGGCCCGGCTGGTGACCGAGCTGCGCCTGCGGCTGACCGGGGCGCAGCGCACGCTCGCCGTCGGCGAGACGGAGACCGCGGTGGAGCAGTACGCCGGGCTGCTCGCCGAGGCGGAGGCGCACGGACTGGTCGAGGAGCAGGCCGCCGCGCTGCTCGGGCTCGGGGAGTGCGCGCTGGAGGCCGGCGAGCCGGCCGGGGGCCGCGGCTACTTCGAGCGGGCCGAGGCCCGGCTCGCCGAGGCGCCGCTGCCCGCCCGGGTGCCGGCGCTGCGCGGGCGGGCCGTCGCGCACTACCTCGCGGGCGAACTGCGGTACGCGGTCTACCTCCTCGAGTCCACGATCGACGAGCTGAACCGGGGCGGGCTGCACGACCCGGACGCCCTTCTGCTGCTCTACGCCAGCGCGATCGGCCCGTACATGGACATGGGCGCGCACGCGCGGGCCGCGCAGGCGGCGGAGCTCGCGCTGGCGCTCGCGCCGCAGTCCGGCGACCCGGCGCTGGTGGCGCGCATGCACCGGTCGGTGGCCCGCACCCTGCTCGCCGAGGGCCGCCTCGCCGAGGCGGACGCCTCGCTGGCCAGGGCGGCGGAGCTGTACCGGGGGCTGCAGCTCCGCACCGAGCTGGCCAACTGCCACTGGATGCGCGGCTACGTGTACGCGCAGAACGGCGAACTGGAGCGCGCCGAGCAGGAGATGCGCGAGGCGCTGGAGATGCTGTCGGCGAAGCGGGCGTCCCTCTACAGCAGCCAGGTGACCGTCGAACTGGCCGACGTACTGCGCCGGCGCGGCCGGCCCCGGGAGGCGGCGGCCCTGCTGGAGGAGGTGCTCGGCGGGCTCTCCCCCGAACGGGGCGCGGTGCACGCGGCGGCCGCGCACCGGCTGCTCGGCCTCATCGCCGAGGACGCCCGGCAGGCGGAGCGGGCCGAGGAGCACTACGTCCGCGCGCTGAGCCTGCTGGAACGCGCGGGCGCCGCCGGCGACCTGGCCGACCTGTGCCGCCTCCTCGGCGACCTCCTCCGCCGCACCGGCCGGGTCGAGGCCGCCCTGGACGCCTACCGCACCGGCCTGGGCCACCGCACGGCCCCGGGCACGACCACCCTGGGGCCGGCGCCGGCCCCGCCCCCGTTCTGACCGTTTCGGGGCGGGACGGGTCGGGTAGTCGGGGCTCGTTTCCGAGGACGAGCGGCCGGAGGAGGCGGTGGGCGTGCGGCCCAGGGACCACCCCGGGGGCGAGCCGGACGACGCCGGCGGCCACGGGGACGAACGGGTGATGGGCGCGATCGCCGCGAGGCTGCGGGACGCCGGCCCGGCCGCCGTGCCGGGGCGGCTGTGCGCGGTGGCCGTCGAGCTGCTGCCGGTGGACGGCGCGAGCGTGTCGCTGCGCGGTGACGGCGTGCTGCCGGTACAGCTCGCCGCCTCCGGTCCGCGCGCCGCGCGCCTCGCCCAGCTCCAGGCCACCCTGGGCGACGGCCCCTGCCGGCACGTCCTGGAGATCGGCGCGCCGGTCCTCGCCCACGACCTGGCCGCGGCCGGCTGCGCGGACCGCTGGCCCGTCTTCGCCCAGCAGGCGCTCGGCGCCGGTGTGCGCGCCGTGTACGCGCTCCCCCTGGGCAGCGGCGCCGTCTGCATCGGCACCCTCGACCTCTACCGCGGCACCCCCGGCGGGCTCACCGACGGCGAGCTGCGGGTGGCCCGACTCGTCGCCGGCGTCATGACGGCGGCGCTGACGGACCTGCCGTACGGCCTCCCGGTCGGCGACGAACCCTGGCTCAGCGGACTGGCCGCCGACCACGACCGCGTCCACCAGGCCGTCGGCATGATCATGGCCCAGCTGGGCGTCGGCGCCGACGAGGCCCTGGCCCGGCTGCGGGCCGACGCCTTCGCCCACGGCCGCACGGCCCTGGAGGTGGCAATGGACGTCGTGGCCCACCGCAGGCGCTTCGAGGCTCCGTGAGCGTGTCCGCGCGCGTCGCCCCGCCGGCCGGCCCCGCGCTCCCTACGCTGGGCGACCATGGACATAGCCATCCTCTTCCTCACCTCCGTCGTGATCCTCGGCATCCTGACGATCCAGGGCCGCCTCTCCCGCAACGAGCGCCGCGTCGCCCGCGTCGAGCGCAAACTCGACCTGGTGCTCGGGCACCTGGACCTCCACGAGGAGATCCCGGGGCGGGACGAGATCCTCGCGCTGGTGCGCGAGGGCAAGAAGATCCAGGCGATCAAGCTGTACCGGGAGACCACGGGCGCGGACCTGGTCGAGGCGAAGCAGGCGGTGGACCGCCTGGGCTGAACCGCCGGCCCTACGGCCCTCAGCGGACCGCCTCGGGGAAGTCCTGGGTGCCGATGACCGACAGGAGACGGAACAGCTCGGCGCTGTCGGTGCCGACCGCCGGGGTGAACCAGAGGAGCCGCTGCCGGCCGTCCTCGCTGAACAGGTTGAGGCAGTCGACCTCGAGCACGCCGAGGGCGGGGTGGACGATGCGCTTGCGGTCGTCCCGGCGGAACGCCACGTCGTGTTCGGCCCACAGCGCGGCGAACTCGGCGGAGCCGTCGAGCAGCGCACCGATCAGCGAGCGCGCCTCCGCGTCCTTCGCGTCCCGCCGGGCGGCGGCCGCGCGCAGGTCGGCGACGAAGGCGCGGGACTGGACCGCGTGATCGGCCCGCGGATACAGCCGCCGGGTGTCGGGTTCGGTGAACCACCGGTGGACGAAGCTGGCCCGGGCGCCCCGGAAGCCGGAGTGGTCCCCGAGCAGCGCCACCGCGAGCGGGTTCTGCACGAGGGTGACGTGCAGGTCGGTGACGACCTGCGCCGGTGTCGACGTCAGCCGGGTGAGCAGGTCGAGCATCCCGGGGTGCACGTGCGAGGCGGCTCCGCCCTGCACCGGCACCGGGCGGTTCGCCAGGTGGTGGAGGTGGTCGCGCTCGTCGGCGGTCAGGCGCAGTGCTCTGGCCAGCGCGGCGAGCATCTGCTCCGACGGCTGGGAGCCGGCTCCGCGCTCCAGCTCGTTGTAGTAGTCCACCGACGCCCCGGCGAGCTGCGCGACCTCGTCACGGCGCAGCCCGGGCACCCGGCGCCGGGGCCCGGCGGGGAGTCCGACGTCGGCCGGGCGGATCCGTTCCCGCCGTGACCGCAGGAAGGCGCCCAGTTCGCTGTGTCTCACAGAACCCATGCCCCCATGTTCCGTCGGACCGGGCGGCCGGCACAGGGGACGGCATCCCCTGGTTCCGCCGTCGGGCGGCGTGCACCGTGGAGGACGTCGCCCGGCGTTCCACGAGCGCCTCACCCCCGGATCACACAGGGAGCAACAGCCGTGCCCTTCGCCAACTTCAAGGTTCCCGCGGGAACCCTCACCGCCGAGGACAAGAAGAAGATCGTCGAACGCACCACCGATCTGTACGCGGAGATCTACGGCGAGCGGGCCCGGCCCACCACCGTCGTCCTGGTCGACGAGGTCGTCGACGGGGGCTGGGGCGTGGCCGGTGACGTCCTGACCGCCGCCCTGCTCTCCGGCGACGCCTGACCTCCCGCCGCAGAGGGGCCCGGCCGTCAGACCCGTACCCGCGCCTGCCGGCCGACGTCCGCCAGGCGGTCCGCGCCGAGCCGGGCCATCGCCCGGGTGACCTCGGGGAGGACCGCGCCGGGGCCGCCGTTGGTGAGGGTGATCGCGTCCTCGCCGACGCGGACCGCCGCGAGGTGCACGGTGAGGCGGGACGGTGTCCCGCCGGACTCCTCACCGGTCAGCGTCACGCGCAGCCCCGCCCGCGCGTCACCGGCCCCGGGGAGCGGGAGTTCCGCCACCTCCACGAGCAGGCCGTCGCCCCGGACGGTGGTCGCCTCGAACCGCTCGCACTCCTTCGGCAGCGTCTTCGCCCAGGCCAGGACGTCGTCCACGTCGGCGGGCGGGTGCGCGGCCACCTGGTAGCGCAGCTGGGATTCCTCGGAGACGTCGTCGAGCGTGACCGTGGCGCTCGGTCCGGCCGGCCGGCCGAACGGCTCCTCCGTGTAGAGGACGTCGAGCAGCCGGAGGCAGTCGGGGTTCTGCGCCCTCGCCTTGAGCATCCCGTCCCGCCAGGTCGCCGCGCCCCGGCCCGCCGTCCACGGCTCCCCCAGGTCCGCCTCCGTGATCAGCGCCGCCCGCAGCTGTCCCTCGCTCAGCGCCGGCGGGCCGGGGGAGGGCTGCTCGGCGGCGGGCGAGGCGGAGGACGTGGGGGCGGAGGCGGGCGGGGGCTCGGGCACGCCCGCCGGCAGGGCGCGGGGCACCTCCCGGTCGCCGGCCACGCACGCCGCCGCGGTCAGCAGGGCCGCCGCCGACAGCACGACGGCGAGGAGGACGCGGGAGGCGGCCGGGGCATGGGTCATCGGGGTGCCTCCTGGGGGCCGGGCCGTCCACGGACGGACGTGTTCCCACGGCACCACCCGGCCGCCCGCCGCACCAGCGCGGCGGTCCGTCCGGGTGAGCGGCCCGCGCGGGGGAACCGGCCTCCCCGGCCGGAACGCTTCGGCCCGTGCCGCACCCGCCCGAGGGCCCGAACGCGCCGGGGGAGGGCCGGTCACCGGCTCGATTGCGGCAAACGGGGGTGAAAGTGCCGTATGGCACATCCATCGGGAATGGCTCCACACTGACGGTGCGTTCGCTTTTACGGTGGTCCGGACAGATTCTCCGCCGGTACCCGCACGCACCCAGAGGAGACCGCGTGACCGACCGCACCGCCCCGCCCGACGCCCGGCCGCCGCACCCCGTCCCCGACGCCACGCCCGACCTCTCCTCCCGGGACCCCGACTGGTGGCGTCAGGCCGTCGTCTACCAGGTCTACCCCCGCAGCTTCGCCGACGCCGACGGCGACGGGCTCGGCGACCTGCGCGGCGTCACCCGGCGCCTCACCCACCTCGCCGCGCTGGGCGTCGACGCCCTGTGGCTGAGCCCCTTCTACCCCTCCGAGCTCGCCGACGGCGGCTACGACGTCGCCGACCCGCGCGACGTCGACCCCCGCCTCGGCACCCTGGACGACTTCGACGCGCTGGTCGCCGAGGCCCACCGGCTCGGCCTGAAGGTGATCGTCGACATCGTCCCCAACCACACCTCCCACCGGCACGTCTGGTTCCAGGAGGCGCTGCGTGCCGGGCCCGGCTCCCCGGCCCGCGACCGCTACGTCTTCCGCGACGGCAAGGGGGAGCGCGGCGAGCTGCCGCCCACCGACTGGCAGTCCGTGTTCGGCGGCAGCGCCTGGCAGCGGGTCCCGGACGGGCAGTGGTACCTGCACCTGTTCGCCGCCGAGCAGCCCGACCTCAACTGGGGGCACCAGGAGGTCCGCGACGACGTCCGCACCACCCTGCGGTTCTGGGCCGACCGGGGCGTGGACGGCTTCCGGATCGACGTGGCGCACGCCCTCACCAAGGACCTCGACGAGCCGCTGCGCGACCTCGGCGACCACGCCGCGGGCGGTGAGGAGGCCCTCGTCGACTTCCCGCCCGGCACCCACCCCTTCTACGACCGGGACGAGGTGCACGAGGTCTACCGCGACTGGCGCAAGATCTTCGACGCCTACTCCCCGCCCCGGATGGCCGTCGCCGAGGCCTGGGTCCCCGGCGAACGGCGCGCCCTGTACGCCCGCCCGGACGAACTGGGCCAGGCCTTCAACTTCGAGTACCTGCAGGCCGCGTGGGACGCGCAGGAGCTGCGGCAGGTCATCACCGGCTCGCTGGACACCGCGCGCGCCGCCGGCGCCTCGGCGACCTGGGTGCTCTCCAACCACGACGTCGTCCGGCACGCCTCCCGCCTGATGCTGCCGCCGGACACGGACGAGAACGCCTGGCTGCTGTCCGGCGGCCGCGCCCCCGCCGTCGACCCGGACGCCGGACTGCGCCGGGCCCGCGCCGCCACCCTGCTGATGCTGGCGCTCCCCGGATCGGCCTACCTCTACCAGGGCGAGGAGCTCGGCCTGCCCGAGGTCGCCGACCTGCCCACCGAGGTCCTCCAGGACCCGATCTGGGAACAGACGGGGCACGTCCGCAAGGGCCGCGACGGCTGCCGGGTGCCGCTGCCGTGGACGACGACCGGACCCTCGTACGGCTTCGGGGCGGCCGGCGCCTGGCTGCCGCAGCCGCCGTCCTTCGCCGCGTACGCCGTCGAGGCGCAGGACGGGGCCGAGGACTCGACCCTGGAGCTGTACCGCAGGGCCCTGCGCCTGCGCCGCAAGCTGATCGACGGCGAGACGCTGACCTGGGCGGAGGAGACCCCGGAGGGGGTCCTGCAGTTCGACCGCGGCGACGGCTGGCGCTGTGTGGCCAACCTGTCCGCCGGCCCGGTCTCCCTCCCGGCGGGCGAGGTCCTGCTGGCCAGCGCGCCCCTGGAGGACGGCCGCCTCGGCCCGGACACCACGGTGTGGCTCGGCCACTGACCCGGACCGCACCGCGGGCCGCCCGTACGGCCGTCCAGCACGGGCGGCCGTACGGGCGCCCCGGCAGAATCGGCTCCGGGGTGTCCGCGACAGCCGCACAGGGAGCCCGCCGACGGCGAACAGGTCCGGCAGGGCGGCGGCCGCGCTGACGGCGGCCGGGATCCTCGCGGGCGCGTGGCCGGCGGGCGGATCACCCTCTTCGACCGGGACGGCCACGAGGTGTGCGCCGGCACCGCCGGGGCCGACGGCCGCTGGAGCCTGCGCCCCCGGGTCCGCCCTCCCGGCCGGCCCCGGCCGGCTCCAGGCCACCGCGGCCCCGAACGGCGTGAGCGCGTCGAGCGAGCAGCTCCAGGTCACCGTGGAGGACGCCGCCCCGGCCCGGTGACGTCACACGTGCCCGGGGCCCCCGCTGCCGAAGGCGCCGCTGGATCCGGGCAGCCAGCGCTTGCGGTTCTGGTCCTTGCCCGTCCTGGTGGCGGCGTGATGGAGCTCGTAGGGCATGAGCCGCGAGCCGGTCCTCCTCATGTCCGGCATCTCGTCCGGCTCCCGTATCTCCCGCATCTCGCGGACGGCGCCGCCGGCCGGCAGCCTCGGCTGGTCCTCCGCGGTGGGGCGCGGCTCCTCCTGGTCCATGTACCGCATGCCGACACGTACGGCCCAGACCAGCGCGCCGGCCACGATCAGTCCACCGATGAACGCCGCGAGGACAGCCCACCTGTGCTGGTCAGCGGCCAGAACTACATACATTGCCGTGTTCATGTTTCCGAGTATGGCCGAAGGTATGGGATAAAGCGCCCGGAATGTCCGCCTTGAATGTCCGGTCTTGTCACGCTCATGGCCGCCCCGGCGGGCGACACCCCCCGGGGCGTGGCAGATTGCGGCCGGAGGGAAGGCCGGGACGGGCCGTCGCGTCCCCACGTGTGCAGCTCGGGGCCCGGCCCCGGCCTTCCCGCCCCCTGCCCGGCCGGCGGCGCGGTGGAGCCCCGCGCGAGGGGGCTCGTGCGCCGGGTGCGAGGCCGGCCCGTCCCGGCGGCGG
>NZ_JBEORT010000162.1:0-8468 GCF_040302425.1 Streptomyces sp. NPDC126497 | reverse complement strand
CGGGGTTCCCCGCGGGGGACCCGCCCCCGTGGCGGACCGCGCCCACCGTGGTCCGCCGAGCGCGCCAACGGGGAGCCGCGCCGCCGCGGCGCGGACGCCGTCCACGGTCGCCCCCGAAAATCTGCTCCCGTTGAAACAGTATTTCCTTCCCCGTCGTGGGAAATACATTCCCTAAACACAGCTCCGGTGTTTTATTCCAGTGATTTTCCTCGCTTGCCGTTGACTTCCTCCGTGCTAGGCTGACGTCAGTTGCAGTTGTGGTTGCCAGTTTGCTACCGGGTCTCCGGGCAGGTGATCATCGCGACGATGAAGGGATTCGTAAAGTGCGGGTCCCGGCACTGTCTCAGGAGAATTGATATGGCCACCGGTACGGTGAAGTGGTTCAACTCGGAAAAGGGCTTCGGCTTCATCGAGCAGGACGGCGGCGGCGCTGACGTGTTCGCCCACTACTCGAACATCGCCACCTCGGGCTTCCGTGAGCTCCAGGAAGGCCAGAAGGTGAGCTTCGACGTCACGCAGGGCCAGAAGGGCCCGCAGGCGGAGAACATCGTCCCCGCCTGATCCAGGCGCAGGGATTCAAGGGCAGGGGCCCGCACTTCGGTGCGGGCCCCTGCTCTTTGCTTTCCCGTCGCTTTCCGTCCGCATTTCCCGCGGGGCCGACGCGCCCGAGGTCCTTTCGTCCGACGCGTCCGCGGTGAGCTCCGCGGTCGCGCCGATCACCGCGCCGGCCGCCGGAAGGGTGATCGGGGGGTACGCGGTCCGGGTGAACTCCGCCGAGGGCGTCAGTCCTGCCGGGGCGCGGCCTGCTGGACCACCTCGAAGGACCACAGCGTGGCGTCCGTGGCCGCCGGCCGGGGCTTCTCGCCCGGGGCCCCGCCGTGGGCGGCCTGGGCGCGGCCGTTCATCCAGCGCTGGAAGTCCTCCTCGCTCCGCCAGCGGGTGTAGACGAGGTAGGTGTCGGTGCCTTCCACCGGACGCAGCAGCTCGAACCACTCGAATCCGTCCGAGCCCTCCACCGCCCCCGCCCGCGCGGCGAACCGCTGCTCCAGCGTCTCGCGCTGCTCCGCCGGGACCGTGAGTACGTTGATCTTGACGACGCTCATGTCCCGATTGTTCCGCAGGGCCCGCCCGGGACGCGCGGCGGGGCGCGGTCCGCGGGGGCGCGTCGTGCGGCCCGTGCCCGTGCCGGACGCGCCGGCGCCGCCGCCCGCCTCCACCTCGGCGTGGAACCCCCGGGTCGTGATGTCGCTCCCGCGCGACCGGTCGGTCTCGCCCCGGGTGCTGTGACGCAGCGCACACTCGAGGGGGCGATGACTTCCCCTCCCGTCGGCGGTCGTACACACGACCACACCGACACAAGGAAGGCCCGGCCATGACCCACACGCTCGGCGCGTCCCGCTCCCTCGCCCCCGCCTCGCCCGCGTCGCGTCCGGCGGCACGGTGGACCGTGGCCGGCGGTGTGCTGGCGGGCCCGCTGTTCCTCGCGGCCGGTCTCGTCCAGGGCTCGGTCCGGGAGGGCTTCGACTTCACCCGGCACGCGATCAGCCAGCTCGCCCTCGGCGGGGCGGGCTGGATCCAGACCGTGAACTTCCTGCTCGCCGGCGCCCTGCTCGTCGCCGGGGCGGCCGGTCTGCGCCGGGTGCTGGACGGCGGTGCGGGCGCGACCTGGGGCCCCGTCCTGGTCGGAGTGTGCGGCGTCTCGTTCTGGGCCGCCGCGGCCTTCCCCGCGGACGCCGGCGCGGGCTTCCCCGCCGGTTCCCCGGACACGGCCGCGCTGAGCGGGCACGGAGCCGTGCACATGGCCGCCGGGACGGCCGGCTACCTCGCCCTGTGCGCCGCGTTCGTCGTCCTGGCCCGGCCGCTCGCCGACCGCGGCCACCGCGGCTGGGCCGTCGCCTCCCGCCTCGTGCCCGTCGCCGTGCTCGCCGGATTCGCCGGCTCCGCCGCCTCCGTCCTGGTGTTCACCGCGGGCGCGGGCCTCGGCCTGCTCTGGCTGGCCGCCCTGACCGCCCGGCTGGTCACCACCCCGGCGGGCCGCTGACCGGCCGCCGCACCACCGACCTCATCACGATCCATCCGACACGAGACGGGAGCACCCCATGGCCGACGCGGTGAAGGGCCCTGCCAGCTACTTCCCCTCCATCGAGAAGAAGTACGGCCGGCCGGTCGCCGAGTGGAAGGAGCTCATCCGCTCCTCCCCGCTCACCAGACACATGGAGCTCGTCACCTGGCTCAAGACCGAACACGGACTGGGCCACGGCCACGCCAACGCCCTGGTCGCCCACACGCTGGCGGAGGACAGCGGCAGGTGACCGGGCGCGGGCGGCGGGTCAGGCGTTCCCGTCCAGGCGGTCCGGCAGGCCGAAGAGCGGAAAGAGCCGCCCGGTGTCCCGGAAGGCCGTGATGCCCGTGACGCGGCCGCCGGAGAACTCGACGACCTGGAGGGCCCAGGGCTCGTACCCGGTCCGGTCCGCACGGGGGCGGTACTGGCCGAAGGCGGGGGAGCCGTTGGCCACCGTCGGGACCAGGCGGGACCCCCGGCACCCGACCGCCGGCCCGGTCAGCCAGGCCCGGATGTCGGGAAACCCGCGCATCCAGTGGGTGTACGGCGGCAGGCACAGGGTGGCGTCGACGTGGAGGAGCATGTTCAGCTCCTCCACGTCGTAGCGGGAGAAGGCCGTGGCGTACCGCTCGGCCAGCAGCCGCACGGCGTCGGAGGGCCGGTCGGCCGGGCCGTCGGCGCGCTCGCGGCGGGCGGCCGGCGTGGTGCGGGCCCGCTGCAGCGCGCTGTTGACCGAGGCGACGGTGGAGTCGTGCAGCTCGGCGACCTCGCGGGCGGAGAAACCCAGGACGTCCCGCAGGATGAGCGTGGCCCGCTGCTTGGGCGGCAGGTGCTGGAGCGAGGCGACGAAGGCCAGCCGAACCGACTCGCCGACCGCCACCTCCGCTCCGGGGTCGCCGCCGGGGCAGGGCTCGACCCAGAGGACGGAGTCCGCCGGCGCCCCCGGCGGCGCGGCGCCGTCGGCCGGGCCGGAGAGGTCCATCGGCAGCGCCCGGCGCCTGCCCGAGGCGAGGGCGTTCAGGCACACGTTGGTGGCGATGCGGTACACCCACGACCGCAGCGCCGACCGGCCCTCGAAGCGCTCGAAGCCCCGCCAGGCCCGGACGAGCGTCTCCTGCACGGCGTCCTCGGCCTCGGTGAACGATCCCAGCATCCGGTAGCAGTAGCCGGTCAGCTCACCCCGCAGCCCCTCCAGCCGCTCCGTCGCCGCCTCCGCCCCCACGCCCTCCATGCGGCGTCCCTCCCCTTGAAGAACCTCCGGTCCGCCTCGGGGCCACGTCCCCCGGACCGCCGCCACCTCAGGGCCTGTCCGGCGGCTCACGCCGGAGACGCGGGGCGCCGGGGCCGGCGCAGGAACGGCGCCTCGACGAGGTGGTACGACAGCAGGGCCAGCAGGACGGACAGCACGGCCGTGGCGGGCAGGAGTCCGTCCCTCATGCCGAGGGAGGCCAGCAGCCGTACGACGGGGTAGTGCCACAGGTAGAGGCCGTAGCTCAGGTTGCGGCCCACCCAGCTCAGCGGCGCGAGCGAGAGCAGCCGCGAGAGCGTTCCGGCGGGGCACAGTTCGAGCGCCGCGACCAGGGTGGCGGACACGGCCGCCACCAGCAGGAACCCGACGGTGTACCAGCCGGCCGTCCACGGGCCCGCGTCGGCGGTCACCGGCATCCGCCAGGCCGCCAGCGCCAGCAGGCCCAGCGCCGGCCAGGCCAGCCGGCCCGCCCAGGCGCGCAGCACCGCCAGCCGGGGGTCGTCGGCGCGCAGCCGCGCCAGGACCAGGGCGACGAGGGCACCGGCCAGCAACTGGTCGGCGCGGGTGTCGGTGCCGTTGTAGATGCGGTGGGCCGCGTCCGGGTGCCACAGGGCGCAGCGCCACAGCACGGGCAGCGCGCACAGGGCCACCGTGCAGAGCAGCACGGTGCGCGCCCGGACGTACCGCAGCAGCCCCAGCAGCACGAGCGGCCAGAGCAGGTAGAACTGCTCCTCCACCCCCAGCGACCAGGTGTGCGCGAGCGGTCCCATCAGGTCGCCGTACGGTCCGGGCTCCGCGGCCCGTACCAGGTTGACCAGGAACAGCGCCGACAGTCCCGCCGCCGGCAGGGAGTTGTCGAAGCCCCACAGCGGGGTCGTCACCGACAGGGCGGCGCAGACCGCGCACACGGCCAGCAGCGCGGGCACCAGCCGCAGCCAGCGCCGCCGGTAGAAGGGGAGCAGGGCGAGGCCGCCGGTGCGGGCGTACTCGGCGAGCAGCAGCCGGGTGATGACGAAGCCGCTGAGGGTGAAGAAGACGTCCACGGCGACCGAGCCGCCCGGCAGCAGGTCCGGCGCCACGTGGTAGGCGATCACCAGGGCGACCGCCACCGTCCGCAGCCCGTCCAGGCCGTCCACCCGCCCGCTGCGCGCCACCGCGGAGGGGAACCCCCGGCCGGCCGGCCCGCGGGAGCGGCGGGGCTTCGCCCCCGCCGTGTCCGGTCCGGAGGCTTCCGCCGTCGCCGAGCCCGCTTCCTGAGCCATGAACGAGACCGCTTCCCGTCTGCCGCCTGCCTGGGGTGGTCCCCGTGCGCCTGTCCGCGATTCACGGGCGCATGCCTTCGTGCACCCGCTCGGACGGCCCGGTCGTCCGGGGGGAGCTACGATCCGGGGCATGGCGCTGAGCGTTCGGGACGTGGACCGGTTCGAGGCCTTCAGGCCGCGGCTGGAGGCCATCGGCTACCGCCTCCTCGGCTCCGCGAGCGAGGCCGAGGACGCCGTGCAGGAGACCTTCCTGCGCTGGCAGGCCGCCGACACCGCCCGCATCGAGGTCCCCGAGGCCTGGCTGACGAAGGTGCTCACGCGCCTGTGCCTCAACCAGCTCGCCTCGGCCCGCGCCCGGCGCGAGACCTACGTGGGCGAGTGGCTCCCCGAGCCGCTGCTGGCCGGCGACCGGATGCTCGGCCCCGCCGACACCGCCGAACAGCGCGAGTCGGTCTCGTACGCCGTCCTCACCCTGCTGGAGCGCCTCACCCCCAACGAGCGGGCGGTCTACGTGCTGCGGGAGGCCTTCGACTACCCGCACCGGGAGATCGCCGGGATCCTCGACCTCAGCGAGGCGGCCAGCCAGCAGATCTTCCACCGCGCCAAGAAGCACGTCGCGGAGGGCAAGGCGCGCGCCGAGATCGACGAGGCCGCCGCCCGGCGGGTCGTCGACGAGTTCCTCGCCGCCGCCACCAGCGGCCGGACCGAGCCGCTGGTACGGCTGCTCACCCAGGACGCCGTCGCGGTCGGCGACGGTGGCGGGAAGGTCCCGGCCCGCGCCAGGGCGTTCGAGGGCGCGCTCGCGGTCGCGACGTTCCTCCGGGGCCTGTTCAAGCCGGGCAAGGCCAAGCGCGCCATCGTGGGCGGCTCGCCCGCTGTCCACGCCACGACCGCCAACGGCGACCCGGCCCTCGTGGCGGTCCTCGACGGCCGGGTCGTCGGCGTCATCTGCCTCGCCGTCACCCCCGAGGGCATCACCGCGGTCCGCAGCCAGGTCAACCCCGACAAGCTGGACCGCGCGACCCGGCTCTGGGCGGCCGCCGACCACGGGGACCCCCTGCTCTCCATCTTCTGACCGAGGTGTGATGCACGTCACATCCTGCTTCCGTCAGGAAACGGCGGGCCGCCCGGTTCAAGGGACGACCCAGTCGAAGAGCAGACGACAGGAGCAGGGACATGCAGCACCGCATCATCGTCCTCGGAGCCGGATACGCCGGAGCCGTCGCCGCCGGCCGCCTGGCCAGGCGGCTGCGCCGGGAGGACGTCGCCCTCACCCTCGTCAACGCCGGGCCCGACTTCGTCGAGCGCGTCCGGATGCACCAGGTCGCGGTGGGCCGGGAGCTCAGGTCCCGCCCCCTCGACGAGATGTTCGCGGGCACCGGCGTGGAACTGCGGCGGGCGACGGTCACGGCCGTGGACGCCGACCGCGGGACGGTCACCGTCACCGACGGCACCGGGGGGAGCGAGCGGCTGGCGTACGACACCCTCGTGTACGCCCTCGGCAGCGGCTGGGACCCCCGGGGCGTGCCCGGCGTCGCCGAACACGCCCACGAGATCGCCGGTCGTCCCGGGGCCCTCCGGCTGCGCGCGCGCCTGGCCGGCCTGGAGGCGGGACGGTCCGTGGTCGTGGTCGGCGCCGGACTCACCGGTCTGGAGGCCGCGTCCGAGATCGCCGAGTCGCGTCCGGACCTCGACGTCTCCCTCGTCGCCCGCGGCGACCTCGGGGACTGGCTCTCCCCCAGGGGCCGCCGGCACCTGCGTAAGGTCTTCGACGGGCTCGGCATCACCGTGCACGAGCGGACCTCCGTCACCGCCGTCGGGGCCGACCGGGTCACCACCGCCGACGGCCGCTCCCTGCCGGCCGCGGTCACCCTGTGGACCACCGGCTTCGCCGTCCACCCGATCGCGGGGGCCACCACCCTGAGGACCGGCGACGACGGCCGGATCGTGGTCGACGGCACCATGCGCTCGGTCTCGCACCCGGACGTGTACGCCGTCGGCGACGCGGCGCTGGTGGCGGGCCCCGGCGGCAAGCCGCTGCGGATGTCGTGCGCCTCCGGCGTGCCCACCGCCTGGCAGGCCGCCGACGCCATCGCGGCCCGGCTGACCGGCGGCAGGCTTCCCGACACGTCGCTGCGCTACTTCAACCAGTGCGTCTCGCTGGGCCGCAGGGAGGGCCTGATCCAGTACGTCACCGCCGACGACCGCGCCGTCGACGCGGCCCTGACCGGGCGCCTCGCCGCCCTCTACAAGGAACTGGTCTGCAAGGGAGCGGCCTGGGGCGTGGCCCACCCGACCCTCGGCATCCCGGTGCGGCGCCGCGACGTGGTCCACGAGCCGGCCGCCCCGGACCGGGAGGCCGGGGCCGCGGCCTGACGCCCGCGACGGACCGGGCGGATGTGTCCGGGGGCACCGGGAGGGGATCCGGGCCCGGTCCGCGCGTTCAGCCGGAGCCGTTCGCCGAGCCGCTGGCGGCCCGGCGGTACTCGGCGTTGATGCGCTGGGCCTCCTCGAGCTGGTCCTCGAGGATGACGATGCGGCACGCGGCCTCGATCGGGGTGCCCTTGTCGACGAGCTCGCGGGCGCGGGCGGCGATCCGCAGCTGGTAGCGGGAGTACCGGCGGTGTCCTCCCTCCGAGCGGAGCGGAGTGATCAGACGGGCCTCGCCGATGGCCCGGAGGAAGGCGGGGGTGGTGCCCAGCATCTCGGCCGCCCGTCCCATGGTGTAGGCGGGGTAGTCGTCGTCGTCCAGACGATCATTCAGTGGGTTGTCCGATGTCATGTCACCTCGCTGTGCAACGCGTCGAGGGGCCCTGGTGCCGTACGGCACCAGGGCCCCGAAGGGAATTCAACACCATCTGTCGGCCCTACTGGCGTGCCGACCTTTTGTCTCCGCACCGGCCCGGCGGGACGGAGCGGGGGGATCGCAGCTGCGTGACCGGGGACCACCATCCCATCGGGGGTCTTGCGGTACCCGGACCGAGTACTCCTCGGACCGGGCGATCCTGATGGCGTCTGCTCCTCCGTTTCTTTCCGGACCAACCACTGAATGAACCGGTATCACCGGTGGCGGCTCCTCCAGGTGCGAGCCACCCGGTGCGGCCCCCGGCTCCGTCGCCCTCCGGGAATGCTGTGGCTTCGAGGCCCGAGAGCCGCACCGACCTGCGTACTTCGTCTTCAGTCACCCGCCAGTTCGTGTCTGGCGGATCTCGTTCGACCGTGTCTACGAGAAGAAGAATACCCAGACGAGCCGGAAAATCTCAACTGGCAACAACAGATTTCATTCCTCTGGAGGAGGGGGAAGTGTGTCGCCTCCGGTGGGACGGGCGTCGCCTCCCGTCGGCCGCGCGGCCACTTCGCACCCGCGGGACGCACGGGGGGCGGGCGGGCCGCATAAGCTTTGCTGTCATGTCGAACCCTGATGAGCTGCTCGTCGCCATCTCCGCCGCGGTGGAGTCCGAGCGAAGCAATCAGATGTCACTGACCGTGGTCGTCGGCGGTGCCGTCATCACCGGCCGACTGGCTCCCGAGGCCATGTGGCGGGAGCGGGTGGCGGAGGTCCTGAAGGACTCGGACCGTCTCGGCCCGTTCTCGGACGTCTTCGCGCGCGGCCCACGGGGGAGGGCGCCCGGACGCGGCGAGGCGCCCACGCATCTGCACTTCCATCTCGCCCGGATCCTGCAGGGAAGCCTCGGGCTCCCGGAGACGGGCGGCATGTACCGGGTCGCCATCAAGGACGTCAGCGCCTGGACCGTGGGCGACCTCAGCTACTCCGACCGGTGAGGCGCCGCCCCCGCCCGTGACCGGGCCGGCCGGTTCCGGGCGGGCGGTGGCACGGCGACACAGCGGTGGGGGCCCTGCCGACGCGCGGGGGGGGGGGCCCCCCCCCGGCGCC